>JAUYAO010000025.1 GCA_030692565.1 Nitrospira sp. | reverse complement strand
CCCCAAACCGATCACAATTCCACTCATTGGCACACGTATCGGCCACACCCTTCGGCGGCGGACCGAATCGCTGCTGGTCCTGCCGTGAATCTACGTCTTGTCACGCATGGTCAGCCATTACTCGGACAGGCTCCTAGGGCACGGGGCGATGGGCTAGAGGCAAGAAGTTTTCTCCTGCGAATAGCAGAATCATTCTCTTATCCCAAGCCCCTTGCCCCTAGCCTCATGCCAGTCATTATTGTTCGTTCGCCAGTTGCCATGCCAATGACAGGACGTAGCGCGCGGTTGTCATGAGCACGTCGGGATCGATGGTGTCGATTGTATCGGTCGGCTGATGATAGTGGGGATGGGCCCCGCCGCTGACGACGGTAACAGTTGGTACGCCCGCTTCTTTAAACGGGACATGGTCGCCGCCGGGGAAGAATCCAAATACATCAAGCTTGGATGCGAGACCAGCTGGCTCTCCCGCCTGCTGCGCCACAGTTTTCTCGAGCCCTGTCACGCCGACCGTCAATCGTCCGTTGCCGATCCCGGCATGGTCGATGTTGATCATGGCCTTGGTTGAGGCGAGGGGCACGACTGGGCGGGTGACGTAGAGGCGTGAGCCGAGCAGGTCTCGCTCTTCGCCGCTGAAGGAGACAAAGAGGATCGTGCGCTGCGGGCGCATGCCTGATTTCGCTAGGGCGCGGGCCACTTCCAACATTACGGCGGTGCCTGAGGCGTTGTCGTCGGCACCGGGGAAGAGCAATCCGGCCGGCCTGCCGAAGTGATCGCGATGGGCGCCGATGATGATCGCGTCCGGACCGGTTCCGGAGAGCAGACCGATCACGTTCGTCAGGAGTCCCTCCTGGGTCACGGTGTTCCAGCGGAGCGCGGCGTAGTGATCTGTTTGCGCTGCGCGGGCCGAAGCCTCCTTATTGAGCTGTTCCTGAAGATGTCGAAGGCGGTTTGCGTCGCTCGGCGTGGCAAGGACCCGCTCTGCGAGCGCCGTGCTGATCCATGTGCCGGGGATGGCGTGATCGGGAGGGAGTTGCCCGTAGAACGCGCTGGGTCTTCCCGTAACACCGCGTCGAGCGTCATAGGAATTGAGAATAGGCCCTGTCGCGGTCAGGTAGGCGAGGGCGCCGCGGTCTCGTGCGAATCGAACCTTGTCGGCATGGCTGACGGGTTTCGGGTAGTGATCCGGTTTGCCGCGCAGGAAGAGGACGATGCGATTGGCGACATCCACACCTGCATAGTCATCGATGCCGCGAGTGGGATCAACGATTCCGTACCCCACGAAGATGATGCGGCTTTGGATGTAAGCAGAAGGCGAGTCGAATACCGGCAGATAGTCGGCGCCGAGATTGGAGACGGTCATTTGGCCGGCGCTGCCGATTCGAAGTTCCGGATCCGGCTGGATCGTTGACGTTGGGATGATCGAAGCCATCACGCCGAGCGGTGTGCCATGCTTTCCGCTGACAAAGGGAAAGATGAGCGAGCCGTTCATGATAGGGGGGAGTTGTAGATTTGCTGCGGCTATTTCCTGTGCCACCCAGCGGGCCGATCGCACATCGTCGTCGCTGCCGGCCAGGCGTCCATTGAATGCGGGCGCGCTCAATGCTTGAATGTCGGCCAGCATCCGTTCGGTTGAGAGGGTGTTCAGGGAGGCCTGCAGTCCTGCGTCGGATGACTGCGCCGGCACTGGTTCGGCATGGATCAGACACAAGATGATGAGACACAGGGCCATGCGGCAGGTTGCAATAAATGATATGGTCCGGCTGCTCGTCATGTCGTTACCCCGCTCGGCGTGATTCCGACAAAGATGATAGCACAGGGGGCCAAGCGGGTTGCACCGCGGGGTTGAGCCAGGTACTATTCGTCACGGAGAATGTTGATACGAAACACCATGACGCAGGCCGATTCGTTTCCCAACCGTCTCATCACTGAATCCAGCCCCTATCTCAGGCAGCATGCGCTGAATCCTGTCGACTGGTACGCCTGGGGGCCGGAGGCGTTGGCGAAGGCCAAGGCTGAAGATAAGCCGATCCTCCTGTCGATCGGCTACTCGGCCTGCCACTGGTGCCATGTCATGTCTCACGAGTGTTTCGAGAATCGTGAGATTGCGGCCGTGCTCAATGAATACTTTGTGAGCGTGAAGGTGGATCGGGAAGAGCGTCCTGATCTCGATGATATTTATCAGAAGGCCGCGCAGGTATTTCTTGGGCGGGGAGGCGGCTGGCCGCTGACGATGTTCCTCACGCCGGATCAGGAGCCGTTTTACGGCGGGACCTACTTCCCTCCGGTGTCGCGACATAATTTGCCGGGGTTCCCGCAAGTCTTGCAGGGTGTGCTGGATGCCTATCGGAATCATCGGGATGACGTGGAGAAAAATGTCGAGCGGGTCAAGGCCGGTTTGGCCCGGGTGAGTTTACATCAGCCCTCTCAGGAGCCGCTGACGGACGCGTTGCTGGTCGACGGGGTCAAGGATCTTGGGCTGTTTTTCGATCCGGTCAACGGCGGATTCGGAGAAGGGCCGAAATTCCCCACGGTGCCCCCGCTCAGCCTATTGTTGCGCCACACCTATCGCTCGAAGGACGTGACGGCTCAAGAGAAGGTCTTGCTGCAGTTGCGAAAGATGGCGGCCGGCGGGATCTACGATCATCTCGGCGGCGGGTTCCACCGGTATTCGGTCGATGGGCAGTGGCTCATCCCGCATTTCGAAAAGATGCTCTATGACAATGCACAATTGGTTCGCATCTATCTCGATGGCTGGCGGCTGACGAAAGAGGCGCGGTTCCGCCAGGTGGTCGAAGAGACGCTCGAATGGACGCGTCGGGAACTGGCGCATGCGGACGGAGCCTTTTTCGCTGCGCAGGACGCCGATAGTGAAGGTGAGGAAGGCCGGTTCTTTATCTGGGACCAGGCGGAAATTCTGGCCGTGCTTGGACAGGAGTTGGGCGAGATGTTCTGCCGCGCCTATGGCGTAACGGACGGCGGCAATTTCGAAGGGAAGACGGTCTTGAATCGGCTGGGAGCTGCGGGATTGTCCGCTGAGGCTCAGGAGCAGCTTGAAGCGACCCTGCGCCCGGCCAGGAAGAAACTGTTGGCTGCCCGCGAGCAGCGAGTGAAGCCCCAACGGGATGAGAATATTCTCACGAGCTGGAATGCTCTCGCGGTCTCGGCCTTTCTTGATGCGTATCAGACCTTTGGGACTCCGTGGTACTTGTCGTCAGCCGAGCAGGCTCTGACGTTCCTGATCGACTACGCGATTGCCGAGGGTCGCGTGTCCCGCACGGTCGCGGGCGGGAGCGGGCGGATTGCCGGCTATCTTGATGACTATGCCTATCTGGCGGCGGCGTTACTCGATGCCTTCGAGACGACGTCACATAGCTGGTATTTGGAACAGGCTCAGGTCGTGGCGGATGGTATGCTGACGCACTTCTGGGACGAAGGCCTTGGCGGGTTCTTTTTCACGGCCAAGGACCACGAGGTTCTCATCCATCGGATGAAGTCCGGCACGGATAGCGCGATGCCGTCCGGCAATGCGGTGGCGGTGCAGGTGCTGATTCGCCTCTTTTCTTTGACGGGAGAACGGACGTATTATGATCGCGCCGAGCTGACGTTGCGGGTGTTTTCCCAGTTGATGGATCAGAATGCCTATGGGGCGTCCGGGCTTCTCTGCGGGTTGGATTTGTCCTTATCCAAGCCGAAAGAAGTGGTAATCGTCGGGGCGCGGGGCAATCCGCAGACGGAATCGCTCTTGGCCACTTTGCATCAGCGGTATGTGCCGAACAAGATTCTCCTGGTCATTGACGAGGCACGACGGGGAAAAGAGGGCGAGCTACCTTTGGCGGCGGGGAAGGTGAGCGTGAACGGGCAGGCGACCGCGTATGTCTGCCAGCAGTTCACCTGCTCGGCGCCGGTGACGGAGAGCGCTCAATTGGAATCGCTTTTGTAGAAAGGAGTGCCTGTGGCTGGCGGCGGATCTGGACAGGGCCTGTACGAGCACCTCTATAAGCGATTTTTCGAAAACCGCGGCGATCATCAGGGGTATGATTTTCAGCATGCTCCAGGCGGTAGCTCGGCCCCTCCGTCCGTGACGTTTGCCCAGAAGCTTCGATGGTGGACGTGGGATCGTTGGCAGCGGCGGAAGCGGATTTTGGCCGAGCGGGATCGGTTGCAGCGAGATATTGTAAGCATGCGGCAGAACTCTGAGACGGGTTCGAAGCCATAGCTGGTGGATCAGAAATGATCAAGCGGGAGGTTCTCAGGACCATGCGTGTGATAGCTCAGAACATTCGAGCAACGCTGTCGCTCAGTCTCTGTGTGGCGGTGGTTCTCTTGGTGGGGGTTGCGCCGGTGTCGGCGGTCCCTCGTGAGAACCATGAGGAGAAGGAAGCGAATCTGAAGCAGCAGGCGACCGGCGGCCTCTTCCATAAGTGGACATTCGACAAGGATGTAACCAAAAGCATCCCTGGAGGTTTTGTTCCGCTGTCCTCTGGGGCTGGGGTCTCGGCGAGCTGGTCGGTAGAAGCCGATGACACAGCCCCGTCCGCTCCGAATGTGGTGATGGGGACGTCTGCCTGCGAGGATAGCACCTGCTTCCGGCTGCTGATCGCGCAGGGACTTGAATATGAGTATCCGGATCTCACGATGCGTATTCGGTCAGCCGATGGAGTGGCCGGTGTAGGCGGATTTGTGTTTGCCTTGCGGGATGCACAAAACTTTTATGCGGCTCTCGTCGAGTTTGGAGCAAAGCGTGCACAGGTCATCCGTATGATTGAGGGAGTGGTCACGATATTGGGCCAGACAGCCGTGACGCTGAAACCCATCGATTGGCATAGTCTTCGGGTTCAGCGGAACACGATTGTCAGCAAAGATTTTATCGAGGCATTTGTCGACGGAGTATTGGTGCTCTCGGTAGAGGATCAGATGCTGGGGACCGGTCAAGTCGGCGTGGTGATGCAAGGGGAAACATCCTGGTTTTTCGACACGTTGCATGCAGTGCCCCTGTTCTCTCATCGGCCACTTTCTTCACCGGCCGCCTATTAAACGGGATATCGCTATGAGCCAATTGATTCTCTGCTTGCCTTTTCTCAGTTTGCTGGAGTAGCATCGCCTTGCTTGATTGCGAGAGGCCTGGCAATCAAGCATTGAATGTGACAAGGCCTGAATCGATGTTGTTATGGTTGTGCCCGGGAATTTGATCGGAAGCCAGAGCTAAGCCGCCGCTGTGTTGACGTCTTCGGCCCATTCCTTCCTTCCTCCGTTCTCGAGTCCAACACAACACCATTTTCTCAAAGGAGGAACCCCATGGGTTCGAAGATTTACGTCGGTGGATTGCCCTACTCAACAACCGAGCAACAGCTGAGCGATTTGTTCGCTGTGCACGGAGCCGTGACGTCGTCACGCATCATCACGGACAAGTTCACGGGCCAGTCCCGTGGATTCGGTTTCGTGGAGATGTCGGGGGACAGCGAAGCGCAGGCGGCGATTACCGCGTTGAACGGCACCCAGCTCGGCGGCCGGACATTGACTGTGAATGAAGCCCGTCCTCAAGAGCCCCGTTCCGGTGGCGGCGGCGGTGGTGGGCGTGGCGGATTCGGTGGTGGTGGCGGCGGTCGGTACTAAACCGGTCACGACCCCTTAGTACATGAAAGGGCTGCCGGAATTTCCGGCAGCCCTTTTTTATTCCTCGCTCCCTGCGCCGGTCGTGCAGATACGGTGTCTTTGATAAGATGACCGCCGGAGGTCCCTGTGCCGCAGTTCAAGCTCGAAGCCCCGTTTCATCCCTGTGGTCATCAGCCCGAGGCGATTGCCAAGCTGACGACCGGCGTTCGTGCCGGCAGAAAGCATCAAGCCCTTCTCGGAGTGACCGGATCAGGCAAGACCTTTACGATGGCGAACCTGATCGAGCAGGTTCAGAAGCCGACGCTCGTGCTTGTGCATAACAAGACCTTGGCCGGGCAGTTGTACCAGGAGTTCAAACAGTTTTTCCCGCAGAACGCCGTCGAGTACTTCATCAGTTACTACGACTACTACCAGCCGGAAGCCTACCTTCCCCAGACGGATACCTACATTGCCAAGGATGCGTCGATCAACGACGCGATCGATCAGATGCGCCACTCGGCGACCCGGTCCTTGTTAGAGCGGAACGACGTCATCATCGTCTCGTCGGTCTCGTGCATTTACGGCCTGGGTTCGCCGGAGATCTACCATGGCATGTTGTTGTATCTCGAAGTGGGGATGGAAATTCGGCGCGAGAAGATTTTGGCGAAGCTTGTCGAGATTCAATATGCGCGGAATGATGTCGATTTTCATCGCGGGACGTTCCGTGCGCGCGGGGATGTCATTGAAATATTCCCGGCTGCCAGCGATGCGGTTTCGGTTCGAATCGAACTGTTCGGCGACGTGATCGATGCGATCCACGAGATCGATCCGCTGACCGGGAAATCGCTGGGCAAATTACCCAAAGTGCCGATCTATCCCAATACCCACTATTTGATTGCGCCGGATCGGTACGAGCGAGCGATCACCGGGATTGAGGAAGAGCTCGATGAGCGCGTCCTCTATTTTCAGAAGCACAAGCAGCTGGTCGAGGCGCAGCGCATCGCGCAGCGGACGAAGTTCGACCTCGAAATGATCCGCGCCATGGGGTACTGCCACGGCATCGAAAACTATTCGCGCCATCTGAGCGGCCGGGCGCCTGGTGAGGCTCCTCCGACGCTCATCGACTACTTCCCCAAAGACTTTCTCATGATCATCGATGAGTCGCATGCCACGGTTTCACAGGTGGGCGGGATGTATGCGGGTGACTATTCACGGAAGCGGACGCTGGTGGACTACGGGTTTCGCCTGCCCTCCGCCATCGATAACCGGCCGCTCAAGTTCGAGGAGTTCGAGCGGATCCTGAACCAGGTGGTCTATGTATCGGCGACGCTGGGGAACTACGAGCTGGAGCATGCGGCGGGTGCGGTGGTCGAGCAGATTATTCGGCCGACCGGGTTGATGGATCCCTGCATTGAGGTGCAACCGGCAAAGGGACAAGTGGATCATCTCCTAGGAGAGGTGAGAAAAGAGGTAGCCAAAGGCGGTCGCGTATTAGTGACGACCCTCACAAAGCGGATGGCGGAAGATCTCAGCGAGTACTATCACGAGTTGGGGGTGAAGGTGCGGTACCTACATTCCGATATCAAAACGCTGGAACGGGCGGAGATCATCCGCGACTTGCGCCGGGGAGTATTCGACGTGCTGGTGGGGATCAATCTCCTGCGGGAAGGGCTGGATCTACCCGAGGTGACGCTGGTGGCTATTCTTGATGCTGACAAGGAGGGCTATCTGCGATCCTATCGGTCTCTGATTCAAACGGCCGGGCGTGCGGCAAGAAATGTTGAGGGGCGCGTGGTGTTTTATGGCGATATCATCACAGAGTCGATGAAAGTCGCCATGGGAGAGACGACTCGCCGGCGTCTGATCCAGGCTGAGTATAACTCAGCCCATGGGATTACCCCGGCCAGTATTAAGAAAGAGATTCCTGCGTTGGAGTATGCGGTAGCCGAGCTGGATTATGTCCATCTGGATCTGGCGGCCGAGACCATGGAGCCCTACGGCAAAGACGAAACCGTGGGGCAGGTGATTCTTCGGTTGGAAGGCGAGATGAAGGCGGCAGCCAAGGAGCTGGCGTTTGAGCGTGCAGCAGAATTGCGCAATCAGATCAGGGCATTGAGGCTGAAGGATTTGGATCTGAAGGCTTAAACGTGCTTGTACAGGTAGACTCCGATAAACATGCCAAGGATGCTCAGTAAGTTCACCTTGATACTGAATCCGATCGTGAACTTGATGAGCACCAGGTCGATCGTGAGGGGAGGGCTGATTCCAGGGGTGAAATGCGTGGAGAAGATGCTCTGAATGTTACCCTGCGGTGCCATCACATGCAGAATTTCTCCAAGAATTCCGCCGAGTAGCCCGCCGATGAGTACGAAAATGAGAAGAACCCAGGGTGACTTTCTCACGCGCTATGTACGCTCCCTGATGTAGATCCAACCGAAGTCGACTGAGGGCACCATATCGGATGGTGTCGGGTCTGTCAACAAATCCGATGGCTTCGGATATCTTGACTTCGCCGGACCGGTTTCTATACACTGCCCGATGCTCTTTCTTTAGGTTTTACGAGGCAATCGGAGAACTTGATTGAGACTTCGGTTGCCTTTTTCTTTGGGGCCCCATGCTGGATGCACTGAGCGATAAGTTCGAGAAAATCCTGAAGAAGCTTCGTGGGCAAGGCGTGCTTACGGAGCAGAATATCGGCGAAGCCTTGAAGGAAGTCCGGCTGGCGTTGCTCGAAGCCGATGTGAACTTCAAGATCGTCAAGGATTTCATCGAACGGGTTCGCGTTAAAGCGGTCGGGCAGGAAGTGCTGCAAAGCCTGACGCCTGGTCATCAGGTCGTTAAGGTGGTGTGGGATGAGCTCTGTGACATGATGGGCCGTGAGAAGGCGGGTTTGGCCCTCCATTCTCAACCGCCCACCGTGGTGATGATGGTCGGGTTGCAAGGCGCCGGAAAAACGACGACCTGCGGGAAGCTGGCCCGGCTTTTCAAGGGCCAGGGGAAGCGGGTGCTCTTAGTCGCTGCGGACCCGCGTCGACCTGCGGCTGGCGATCAGCTCAGCAGTCTTGGCCGTGATCTTGGAATTGATGTTCATCGCGTCGACAATGCGCAGGCCACTCAGTCGGACGTCGTGCGGATCTGCCAGGCCGGGGTCGAGCGTGGACGCGAGCAGGGATTTGACCTGGTCGTCCTTGATACCGGCGGTCGTCTGCACATTGATGACGGGTTGATGGGAGAGCTGGTTGCCGTGAAGACGGCGGTGACGCCGCATGAAATCCTGCTGGTGGCCGATGCGATGACGGGTCAGGATGCCGTCACGATGGCCACCCAGTTCGATCAGAAGGTGGGTCTCACCGGGGTGATCCTAACGAAGGTCGAAGGTGATGCTCGTGGTGGAGCGGTCTTATCCATCCGTGCAGTCACCGGTAAGCCGATTAAGTTTCTCGGTATGGGCGAAAAACTGGATGCCCTGGAAGTTTTTCATCCCGATCGGATGGCTTCCCGAATCCTCGGGATGGGCGACGTCCTTTCGCTGATCGAAAAGGCGCAAGCGACGTTTACGCAGGAACAGGCCGAAGAGGCGCAGCAGCGCCTGACCAGTAATAGCTTTACGCTTGAGGATTTTCGCAAGCAGATGGCTCAGATGAACAAGCTGGGCTCGCTGGAGCAGATTCTCGGCATGTTGCCGGGCGGACAGAAGTTGAAGAGTGTGATCGAGGGGGATAAGCCGGAGCGCGAGATGAAGCGGGTCACGGCGATGATCGACTCGATGACGACTCGTGAGCGGCGTGACCATACCATCATCAACGGCAGCCGGAAGAAGCGGATTGCTCGCGGTAGCGGCGCGAGTGTGCAGGACGTGAATCGCCTGATCAAGCAATTCTTGTCGGCGAAGAAATTGGCAAAGGCCATGACGGGGACAGGGGGGCGGCGCCAATTGGCCCAACTCATGCGCTCCATGTAGCGAGATTTATTCATTCACCGTGTTGGACGGTTTTTCAAAGGAGGGCAGTCGTGGCAGTTCATCTCAGATTGGCTCGGACAGGCAGACACAAGCGGCCGATGTATCGGTTGGTAGCGGCGGATTCCCGGAAGGCCCGCGACGGGCGGTTCCTGGAAATTCTCGGCATTTTCGACCCGCTCAAGGAACAGGGTCTTCCGGATGTGAAGCAGGACCGGGTGTTGACCTGGTTGCATCATGGAGCCCAGCCTTCGGTGACCGTGCGGACCTTGTTGCGCCGGTCCGGTCTCTGGAAGCAGTTTGAAGCAGAGAAAGCGGCGAAGAAGAAGGCCTAGGGACCATGGTGGCCGCACTGGTCGAGCTGGTAACAGTAGGACGGATCGAACGATCGTTCGGCGTCAGAGGCGAGGTGAAAGTTCGTTCACTCAGCGACGTGCCCGGTCGATTGGAGTCATTGGGAGCGGTGAGTCTCCTGGCGACTAGTGGCAAGACCTGGGACACGCGGGTGACGCAGGTTCGTCCTGCGGGGCAGGGGTATATCCTTGCGCTTGAAGGATTGACATCTCCCGAGGAGGCCGGGCAATGGCGTGGCGGGTTGATTCAAATCCCGAAAGGGAGTGCGCCCCCGTTGCCGCAGGGACAGTATTATGAATGCGATCTCATAGGTTTGCGCGTGCAGGATGAACAGGGGAACGGTATTGGGACGTTGACCGACATCTGGGAATTAACCGGCAATCATGTGTTTGTGGTGCAGGACGGGAGCAAGGAAACGCTCATCCCCGCAGCGCGAGATTTGGTTGTGGCCGTTGATTTACAGCAGCGGGTGATGACCGTACACATGATCGAAGGGTTGGGAGCGTGACGTGTTGCGCATCGATGTTCTGACATTGTTTCCCGAAATGATTCTGCAGGCGGTGGGGCATAGCATGCTCAAGCGCGCGCAAGAGAAGGGATTGCTGGCCATCCAGGCGCATAATCTTCGTGACTACACGCTGGATCGCCACAAGGTTGCGGACGATGTTCCCTATGGCGGCGGTGCGGGGATGGTCATGAAGGCGGAGCCGATCCTGCGCGCGGTGGATGCGTTGCGTGCCAGTGCCCAATCCACCGGTGAAGAGATTCGTTTGATGTTTCCTTCGCCCCAGGGGCGAGCCTTCACGCAGGACTATGCGAAAGACCTGGCCGCCGAGCCTCGCCGGATCGTCATTCTCTGCGGGCACTATGAAGGAGTTGATGAGCGGGTTCGCGAGGCGCTCCAGCCGGAAGAGGTTTCGGTCGGCGACTATATTTTGACCGGAGGCGAATTGCCGGCCTTGGTTTTGATTGACGCCGCCACTCGATTGGTGCCGGGCGTGCTGGGTGACCCGGAGTCCGTGGTCGAAGAGTCTTTTTCGGATTCACTCCTGGAATACCCGCACTACACCAGGCCTGCCGACGTGCGAGGCATGGGGGTTCCCGAGGTGCTGCTCTCCGGGCATCATGAAGCCATTCGTCTCTGGCGCAGGAAGCAGGCCTTGCGCAGCACCTATGCGCGGCGTCCGGACCTCATCCGGGATCGCAGTTTGAGTCGTGAAGATCAACGGTTACTGAGTGAGATTATTAGCGAGGGCGTTGTCTCGACGCCCGTTTGATGGAAGGAAAGGGAGAGCATCATGAATCGGTTAGAACGTCTTCAGCAGTCATTCACCAAAGCCACGCCGCCTAAGTTTGAAGTGGGCGATACGGTGCGGGTCCATGTGAAAGTCGTGGAGGGTGAAAAGGAACGCATTCAGGTCTACGAGGGAGCGGTGATCGCTCGTAAAGGAACCTTGAATACGGAAACATTTACCGTCCGCAAGGTCTCCTATGGCGTCGGGGTCGAGCGAATTTTCCCGGTGCACTCGCCGATCGTGACCAAGGTGGATGTGGTGCGTCAGGGCCGTGTGCGTCGCGCCAAGCTCTACTATCTCCGGTCCAAGAAGGGCAAGTTCGCCAAGGTTGAAGAACGCGAGTTTGTGGGTGAGGGGAAAGCTGCGGCAGCGGCAAAAGCGGCGGCGGCCAAGGCCTAAGGGCCTGATCGGGTGGCCGTCATTCAGCCGCACCCATACCTCTGAGTCGGTCTCGCAAGTCGGAGGACATGCCGGTTGGGACCTACCGAGGAATTTGAGCAAGAGGCCCGGCGGTGCGGGTATCGCCGCATCGCCGGCGTCGACGAAGCCGGTCGGGGTCCCCTGGCTGGCCCGGTCGTCGCCGCGGCCGTGATTCTTCCCGTTCGTTGTCGCCTGATCGGGGCGGACGACTCCAAGCAACTATCCGTATCAGAGCGCGATCGGCTGTATGCCGAGATTATGGATCGGGCCGTCTCGGTCGGCGTCGGGTCATCGACGGCGGAAGAGATCGACCGGATCAATATCCTCGAAGCGACCAAGCTGGCGATGCGCCGGGCGCTTGCCGAAATCTCGCCCGCTCCTGATTACGTGTTGATCGATGCCGTGTCCCTTGCAGGGATGGCGATGCCCATTCGTCCGATCATCAAGGGCGACGCCCTGTCGTTGTCCATCGCGGCTGCGTCGATTGTGGCCAAAGTCACGCGGGATCGGTTGATGATTCAGTTCCATGAGACCTACCCGCAGTATAATTTCCTGTCCCATAAAGGGTACGGCACGGAGGAACATTTGACTCGTCTGGCTGAGTACGGCCCATCCCCGATCCATCGACGAACCTTTGCGCCTGTGTCGGCGGTGTTGAATGCGCCTGCCTGTGGGGCATTGCAACCATGAGGGCGGAGACGATGCGTGATCCTCGCCACCAATTCGGTCAGGACAGTGAAACAAGCGCCGAGCAGTTTTTACGCCGGAAGGGCTATGCGATTCTGGAACGGAACCTTCGGACCACGATCGGCGAGCTTGATCTGGTTGCCGATGATCACGGTGTGTTGGTGTTTGTTGAAGTCAAAGCACGAACCACCGGAGCGTTCGGCGGTGCGCTCCTGGCGGTAGATCGGCGGAAACAAGCCAAGTTGATCCGGTTGGCAGGACAGTACCTGGCCCAGCGCCATTTGAGCGATCGAGTTTGTCGATTCGATGTCGTCTTAGTGCAGGGGGATGCGGAGTCCTCATTTCAGATCGAGCATATCGAGCATGCGTTTGAGGTATCGGATCAAGCGGGCTGGTAGCAGTATTCTGTAGATAAGTATGATGGATGCGATGATTCAACTGATTCACGTCTCGAAAACATATGATCGCCGCCCGGCGCTCTCCGATCTCACGCTCGATATCGAGAAGGGGGAGTTTGTCTTGTTGATGGGGCCGAGCGGGGCCGGGAAGTCGACCTTGCTGCGCATGTTGATTGCTGCCGAGAATCCTGACGAAGGGCAAATCTTTGTTCAGGGAAAGAATGTCACGAAGTTGAAAAAATCTGAGATTCCCTTTCTTCGCCGAAAGGTCGGGACGGTGTTTCAGGATTTTCGTCTGTTGTCGAAGAAGTCGGTCTTTGAAAATGTCGCCTTGCCGTTGATTGTGCAAGGGGCGTCGTCGGTCGATATTCGTCGAAAGGTGACGGAGGCATTGCGGGCGGTCGGAGTCGACCACAAGAAGGATCAGTTTCCAACCAGCCTGTCCGCCGGTGAGCAACAGCGCGTCTGCATTGCCCGGGCGATTGTGAATGGGCCGATCGTGCTGCTTGCCGATGAGCCGACGGGCAATCTGGATCCCGAGCGGACGGCAGAAATTATTGAGCTGTTTAAGCTCATCAATGCGCGAGGCACGACCGTCATTGTTGCGACCCATGACCCTCAAGTTATGGCGCAGATCAACCGTCGTGTGATTGTCCTTCAGGAAGGCGTCATGGTTCCGGCTCCCGCTCATGCCGTACAGGTGGGCGTATGAGACGATTGTTCTATCTGCTCCGTGAAGCCTGGGCCAATATGCGAGCGAACCGCACAACGACCGTCGTGGCGATTCTGACGACGGCCTTTACGCTGTCCTGTGTCGGGATTTTTCTGCTGCTTTACGTGAATCTGCGGAGCGCCGCAGGCTGGCTCCAAGAAGACATCAAGATCATGGTCTATCTGGATGACCAGCTTACCCGGGAAGCCGTAATTGAGCTGGAAGGTCGATTGAAGGCGGATCGGATGGTGGCGGCCGCGGTATTTATTTCAAAGGAACAGGCATTGGGTGAGTTTCGCGCCCAGTTTCCAGCCGATTCCCATCTGCTGGAAGGATTGGGGCAAAACCCGCTCCCGGCTTCGTTTGTGGTGACGCTGGCTTCGCAATTTCGATCCCCCGATGCGGTGAAGCGGTGGACGGAGCGGGTCCGCACGATAGGGGGGGTGGCGAAGGTCGATTACAGTCAAGAATGGATTGATGCGTTGGCAGGGCTCATTCGGTATATCGAGCTGATCGCCATCGGTGTCGGAGTAATTCTCTCGACCGCCGCAGTGACGATTATCGGCAACACCATCAGGCTGACACTGTTTTCACGGCGGGAGGAAGTGGAGATCTTACGGCTGATCGGCGCCACCCGGTGGTTCATCCGCATTCCGTATCTGCTCGAAGGCGCGGTGCTGGGCGCCTGCGGAAGTGCGTTGTCACTACTGATTCTAAAAGGTGGATTCGAGCTGTTTCGTCAACAGATCAGTTCAACCGGCCGATTGAGCGGCATCGAACACATGATTACCTTTTTCCCTCTCTCCGTCTGTCTGGCGCTGGTTTTGGTCGGGATCGGTCTTGGGTTTGCCGGCAGTTTCGTGTCGCTCCGGCGGTTTGGAGACGGGCGGGCATGAGGGGCGCACACGTACTTACATTGGCCGGTTGCCTGGTCCTGTGTGTCGGTGCGACGAGTTCTGCCAGGGCGGCGGGCGATCCGATTTCTGAAAAAATTGAGCGTGAACGGAAGACGCTGGAACAGCTGAAAGATAAAATCGAGGAGAAACGAAAACGGGCGGACGAAGCGGAGAAAAAGCGGGAGTCCGTGCTCCAGGGGATTCAAACGCTTGATGAACGATTGGTACGGACCCGCCAGGAACATCAGGAGATCAACAAGAAGCTCCAGAAAAAGGATCGTGAGATCGATTCGATCACCGAACAGCTCGGGGCGATACGTGGCAGCATCCAGGAGCGTCGCGAGGCCATTCTGGCTCGGCTCCGTGTGCAATATATGGAGGGGCGGGCCGGCTATGTGAAGACATTGTTGTCGGCGGACTCCTACGGTGATTTTCAACGGCGATTGCAATATCTCTCGGCGGTGTCTCAAAAAGATTTTGAGTTAATGGGGACGTTTCGAGCCGATGTCGGACGGATGGAGCAGGCGGAGCGGCAACGGGCGGAAGCTCGCGCGGGAATGTTGGCGTATAAGGAGGCGACAGAGAAAAAGCTTTCCGACATCCGCTCGCTGCAGAAAGAGAAGAAGGTCTATTTCACCAAGATCACGCAGGAGAAAGAATCGTTCAGCCGGGCGGCCGAAGAGCTTGAACGGTCTGCCTCTCGGGTTGATAGCCTCCTGCATGAATTGGAGACGCGCCGGAAGGCCATGGCAATGCGGCCGCCGACCGCGCCGGCGGTTCCGCGCGGAGCCAAGGGTGCGTTGCCCTGGCCGGCAGATGGGCAGGTCGTGTCGTTCTTCGGCCGGCAAAAACATCCGACGTTCAATACCTATGTGCAACGGAAGGGTATCGAAATCAGGACGGTGGAGGGCAGTTTTATCCATTCCGTCATGCCGGGCACCGTGGTCTATGCCGACTGGTTGAAAGGGTACGGACTGGTTATAATCATGGATCATACGAACGGATTTTTCTCGCTCTATGCCCACGCCTCGAGGATTTTGGCAAAAGTCGGGGAACGTGTCACGGAAGGGCAGGCGATCGGAGAAACCGGAGATACGGGCATGATCGGCGAAAATACATTATACTTTGAACTACGTGAAGGGTCCGATGCCGTGGACCCGATGCTGTGGTTGGCCAAGCGATAGAAAATATGGTCTGGAAACAGACTTGATTGGTGACAGGGTTCGGGCATTTGGACGGAAAGGATAGACGCTTTATGGAACAGCAGCCGCGAGGGAAGTCTTGGGTCATCGGGCCAATGATGGTTGTGGCCATCGTGTGCGGAGTTCTGATCGGCAAGGGCTGGGAGCGAACCGGCCATGCGACGGAAACGTACGAGGAGCTCAAGACCTTTTCGGAGGTGCTCAATCAGGTGCAGCGGCATTACGTCGATGAAACGAAAACGAAGGAATTGGTGCAAGGGGCCATCCGCGGCATGCTGTCGACACTTGACCCCCACTCCGCCTATATGACGCCCGAGATGTACAAAGAGATGCAGGTGGAAACCAAGGGCGAGTTCGGCGGCGTCGGCATTCAGATAGGAGTGAAAGAGAATCGGTTGGCTGTGATCGCACCGATCGAAGGGACACCGGCCCAGCGGGCAGGGATTAAGGCCGGAGACTTCATCGTGAAGGTCAATGATGAGACGACGAAGGATCTTACATTGATGGATGCGGTCCAGAAGATGCGCGGCCCGAAGGGGACCAAGGTCAACCTGACCATTCAGCGCGAGGGGACGCCGGATCCGCTGCAGTTTACGCTGATGCGGGATACCATCAAGATCGAAAGCGTGAAGTCGAAGGTCATCGACAACCTGGGCTATGTTCGGCTGACACAGTTTCAGGAAGCGACTGGACGGGATCTCGCGAAAGCCATCAAGCAATTCCGCGAACAGAAAGTCCAGGGGGCCATTCTGGATCTCCGGAACAATCCCGGCGGATTGCTGACGGCGGCGGTCGATGTGTCCGAGCAGTTTCTCCCCAACGGGAAGCTCGTCGTGTTCACCAAGAATCGTGAAGGTAAGAAGGATGAATGGCTGGCGAAGTCGAAAGATCAAATGGATGAACTTCCGATGATCATTCTCGTGAATGAAGGGTCGGCGAGCGCGTCGGAGATCGTTGCCGGAGCGCTGCAAGACTGGGGGCGTGCGGTGATTGTCGGCACCACCTCGTTCGGGAAGGGATCGGTCCAGACCATCCTTCCGCTCGGCGACGGCTCAGGACTTCGACTCACCACGGCGAAGTACTATACGCCCAAGGGACGATCGATCCAGTCCACAGGTATTACTCCGGATATTGTTGTGAAGCTTCCGACTTCAGCCCCGGCAAAGGACGGGAAGCCCGTCGATCCGTCACCTGACGCCAAGGCTGTGAAGCCGGCTCAGGGGAAAGAGAAGGAGGCGGCGCCGCATTCCAACGGGAAGGCACCGGAGGACGCGGCAACCAAGGGTGGCGCGGCACCTCAAACACCTCCAGTTGATTCGGCCGGTGATCCGGCCCTTGAGCAGGATGCGCAATTGCAGAAAGCGGTGGAGTTGCTGAAGACCTGGAAGATTTTTAAGGAGATGAAAGTCTCCTAACCCGGAGGGGACGCTTTCTGCTGTCGAATGGCCTGGAGCAATTCATCCTCCGATCCGGTAAATCCTGGAACGGTGCGGAGAAGGTGGGATGAGACCAGTTGCTCCAGGTCGTCCAGCGTTCGGATTCCCAGCCTGGCATAGAGATAGCTCACCAGTGAATCGTGGAGGCCCGGCAGCCGCGCCCAGCTCTTTATCTCGGGTGGCAATGGTCTCTTCAATTCTTCATACGTGCGAATCGTCCCGGTTTCCAGAAACTCCCTGATCTTTCCCCCCAAATCTTTCCCGATCCCGTCGATGTCTTCAAGTTCGTGACGCTGTGCCACAAGCGCGACATCCTCCTCCAGTGCCAGAATCGAATCCGCAGCCCGGCGATAGGCTCTGATGCGGTAGGGGTTGGCCCGCTGGGAGGCGAGCAGTGTGGCAATGGATTGAAAGATCTGGGCGACTCGTTCATTTTGCGTAGGCATGTCAGGTCACTCCGGCTATCGACGGATCTGCATTGTGCGGGGGATGCCCCTCTCGAGACAAGGGGGAGGGCTAATTGACAACCAGAATTGTGCTCCCATAGGATGATCGCCATGGCGAACGAGATTCAAATCCATGTGAATGGCGAGCCGCGAGGGTGGCGGGACGGCGACTCCGTTGCCGATCTGCTGAAGGATCTGGCGATTGCGACGGAGCGTGTGGCCGTCGAATTGAATCTTGAAATTCTCGACCGGAAGGATTTTGGACAGCGATGTCTTCGCGAGGGAGATCGGGTCGAGATTCTTGGATTTATCGGCGGCGGATGCGGGACTAAAGGAGAATCGGATGGACGCAAACGATAGGTTGACGATTGCCGGTCATGAATTTCGCTCACGACTGTGGGTGGGGACGGGAAAGTATAAAGATTTCGCCGAGACGAAAAAGGCGATCGAGGCATCCGGGGCCGATGTGGTGACGGTGGCGGTCCGGCGCGTGAATATCACCGACCGGTCGAAAGAGAATCTCCTCGACTACATCGATCCGAAGAAGTACACGATTCTTCCGAACACGGCCGGTTGTTACACGGTCGAGGACGCGGTGCGATACGCACGGCTCGCGCGGGCAGCCGGCATCTCCGATCTCGTGAAGTTGGAAGTACTCGGCGATGAGCGAACGCTGTTCCCGGATACCGCGGGGCTCATTGAAGCCGCCAAGATTCTCATCAAGGAAGGGTTCATCGTGTTGCCCTACACGAACGATGATCCCATTGTCGCGAAGAAGCTGGTCGACATCGGTTGTCCGGCAGTGATGCCTCTGGCGGCGCCCATCGGGTCCGGTCTGGGGATCCGCAATCCGTACAATCTCAAGATCATCATGGAAACGGTGAAGGTCCCCATCATTGTCGATGCGGGAGTGGGGACGGCCTCTGATGCCGCGCTGGCCATGGAGTACGGTGCCGATGCGGTGTTAATGAACACGGCGATCGCAGGGGCGCAGCATCCGATCGCCATGGCGGAAGCCATGAAATATGCGGTCTATGCCGGTCGGTTGGCCTACAAGGCGGGGCGTATTCCAAGAAAGTTGTACGCGACCGCGAGTAGTCCTATCGAGGGCATGCTCTAAGTACGTGTGTCGAGGAGCGATGGCGGAACGGTTTCTCGATAGTTGCGTCCGCCGTCGCGTCAATTTGTCCGTTCAGGTGTTCTGCCGCTTGCCCCATGCTGCCTGTTAATTTCCGTCTACTCTTGGTCACGGATCGGTCGCTGGTTCACGGACGCTCGTTTGAGAGCGCCCTCCGGGAGGCGGTGGATGCCGGTGTGCCGGCAATCCAGTTGCGTGAGCGTGATCTTCCGACCCGAGAACTCCTGTCATTGACGCAGCAGATTCGCGCGATGACGCGAGATCGTGCCGTTCCGTTGATCATCAATGATCGTATTGATATGGCGGTGGCATTGGATCTCGACGGGGTCCACCTTCGCGCCAGCAGTCTGCCGATTTCGGTCGCGCGCCGAGTCGTGGGCCGGCATCGGCTCATCGGCGTGTCGGTGCATTCAGTCACAGAAGTGCGACAGGCCGGCGGTGACGGCGCCGACTACGTGCTCCTCGGCCCGATTTTTGAGACCCCATCGAAGCGGGAATTCGGCGCGCCCTTGGGATTAGCCGTGCTGGCTGACGCCTGCCGCCAATCATCTGTGCCGGTATTTGCCATCGGTGGCATTACGCGAGAACGAATCGAATCAGTGAGGGGCGCGGGGGCGTTCGGCGTGGCGATGATCGGTGGAATTCTCGGCCAAGCGAATGTCGGGAGAGCAACCATCGATATGCAGGCGGCTGTTCGTGCCGCGTGGCCGTCTCATTTGCCCGATGGCTCGCAGGCACGTTGACCTCGTGCAGTTGACCACCCCCAGGTCGGGTGTTAGAATCCGTTCACTGGCTTGAAGATGCGATGGCGCGCGGTGTCCTAGCGTTACGGCGAGTAGGCACATGGCAGAGAAGAAGAGCGGTTCGAGCCGAATCCGGTCCCTCCGAGATTCCGTGAAGCAAATCACGAAGCGGTTGTCAGAGGGGAAAGCGGACGTGATTTCAAAAAACGACGACCAGGCCCGCGAAGTCGACAAGCTTCGCGTTCAAATTCAGTCGATGGAAGAAGAAATCCGTCGGCTGTATCAATCTCGTTACCAACTCGACCACGCCACCAAACAGAACGACAAGCTTGTCGCCACGCTGCAGGAAGCTAAGACTCAGATCGAAGCGCTCCGCGCAGAGATCGAGAAGCTGACTGCGCCGCCCTCTTCCTACGCGATCTATTCCTCCATGAACGCCGATGGCACCGCGAATGTGTTTGTGTCCGGCCGCAAAATGAAGGTCAGTCTGCTTCCCGCGATCAACGGCAAGGAGCTGCGACGCGGGCAGGAAGTGGTGTTGAACGAAGCGTTGAACGTCATTGAGGCGAAGGGCTTCGACGTGCAAGGCGAGGTCGTGCGGTTAAAAGATGTTTTAGAGGGAGGCCGCGCGCTCGTCACCCTGCACTTTGATGAGGAAAAAGTCGCGGAACTCGCTGATCCCCTGTTGGCCGAGCGGCTCAGCGTTGGCGATCATCTGCTGTACGATGCTCGCTCCGGGTATGTCATCGAAAAACTGCCAAAGTCTGAAGCCGAAGATTTGGTGCTCGAAGAAGTGCCGGACGTCGACTACGAGCATATCGGGGGGCTTCAGAAGGAGTTGGAACATGTCCGCGATGCCGTGGAATTGCCGTTCCTCCATGCCGAGCTGTTTGCGGATTTTAAGCTAAGCGCTCCCAAAGGCGTGTTGCTCTATGGTCCTCCCGGGTGCGGAAAGACCTTGATTGCCAAGGCGGTGGCCAACTCAATCGCCAAGAAATTGGGTCATCTCACGGGAAAGCAAATCCGGAGCTACTTTCTGCACGTGAAGGGCCCGGAGTTGCTCAATAAATATGTCGGTGAGTCGGAACGGCAGGTGCGTGAAGTATTCAAGAAGGCGAAGGAACAAGCGGCGGAGGGCAATCCGGTCATTGTGTTCTTCGATGAAATGGACGCCCTTTTCAGGACGCGCGGCACGGGGATTTCTTCCGATATCGAGTCGACCATTGTGCCGCAGTTTCTCTCAGAGATTGATGGAATGGAACGTTTGCGGAACGTCATCGTGATCGGGGCCAGCAATCGACAGGATCTCATCGATCCGGCGGTGTTGCGGGCGGGGCGGCTGGATGTCAAAGTCAAAGTCGGCCGTCCGGATGCCACGGCGGCCCGGGATATCTTTTCAAAGTATGTCTCCACCGAATTGCCTTTTGCGCCGGAGGAGTTGGCGCAACATGGCGGCGATCGGAAAGCGCTGGTTGAAAAACTGACGACGCTCACCGTTGATGCGATGTACGCGGCGTCCGAGGAGAATAAGTTCATCGAAGTCACGTACGCCAACGGCGAGAAGGAAGTCCTCTACTTCAAGGATTTCGCCAGCGGTGCGCTGATTGAGGGGATTGTCTCCCGCGCCAAGAAATATGCGGTGAAGCGGGCTATTGCGAAAGAAGGGGTTGGGCTTCGTTCGGAGGATCTGATCCGGGCCATTCGTGAAGAGTTCAAGGAGCATGAGGACCTGCCGAACACCACCAATCCGGACGACTGGGCCAAAGTGGCCGGCAAGAAGGGCGAAAAAATCGTGCATCTGCGGACGATCAGCGGCGGGCCGGCGGAGTCTCGCCAGATCGAAACCGTGACCACGGGCCATTATCTCTAGTCGTCTCATCATCCTATCTATGCAAGACCAGCCGTCGACGAACTTCTCCCGCGTGATCGGCACAGAAACCGAGTTCGGTATTGCAGCCAAGGAGGCGGCATTATCGGATCCTGTGGCCGCATCGATCGCCGTGATCGGCCACTACCCGGGCTTGCCGGCTCCCAATGCCATTTGGGACTATGAAAACGAAAATCCCCTTTTGGATGCGCGCGGTTTCGAGGTGGAGGGAGAGCGAGAGCGCCCTAACCCTGAGTACAATCGCCAGCTCAATAAGGTTTTGGCGAACGGCGGCCGGCTCTATGTCGATGGGGCGCACCCTGAATATTCCATTCCGGAATGCTCGAACCCCAGGGAAGTGGTGGCTTTTGAACGCATCGGGGAACGGATTCTCGCCAGGAGTCTGACTGAGTTGACCCGCGCGCGCGGCTGCGAGCAATGCGTTGTCTACAAGAATAATTCTGACGGCAAAGGAAATAGCTACGGATATCACGAGAACTATCTCGTTGCTCGATCCGTTCCGTTCGATGACATACTCCGCGTGCTGGCGCCGTTTTTTGTCACGCGTTTGATCGTGGCCGGAGCCGGGAAGGTCGGCGCCGAGAATCAGACGAGCCCCGCCGAGTACCAGATTTCCCAACGCGCCGATTTTTTTGAATGCCTGGCCGACCTCAATACGATGGTCAAGCGGCCCATTATCAATACGCGGGATGAACCGCATGCCGAGTACAGCAAGTATCGGCGACTGCACGTGATTGTGGGCGACGCCAACATGGCCGAGCTCTCCACCTATCTGAAGGTGGGAACATTGAGCATGGTGTTGGAACTGTTGGAAGCGGGTGCGGATCTCCCGCAGATCGAGTTGGACGAACCGGTTCGAGCGATCAAGCAAGTCTCGCGCGATTTGGATATGAAGCAGTCGTTGAAACTCTCAAGCGGACGGCCGACGACCGCGTTGGCCATTCAACGAGCCTATTGGAGTGCCGCAAAGGCCTTTTACGCGAGTCATCCAACCACGGAGATCATGCAGGACGTCTTGGCTCGCTGGGAGCATGTCTTGGATGGCTTGGAGAAAGATCCACGGTTGTTGGTGGACGAGCTGGATTGGGTGGCCAAGCGTCATATGATCGAGTCGTACTTAGACCGGAAGGGGTGTGGGTGGACGGATCCGCGAGTCAAGCTCATGGATTTGCAGTATCATGATGTGCGGCCTGAGAGAGGGCTCTTCTATACTCTCGAGCGGGGGAATCGGATGAAGCGCGTCGTCAGTGAAGCTGAAATCGTGCGTGCGGAAACCATGCCGCCTCCAGGGACACGCGCCTATTTCCGCGGGCGTTGCGCGGCCAAGTTTGCCGCCTCACTGTATGGGGTCAGCTGGACCTCGGTGCTATTCGACTTCGGGAACCCCACCATTACCAGGATTCCGCTGATGGATCCAGGCCGAGGCACCGAAGCCATGACGGGTGCGCTGCTAGAGAGTTGCGCGACGGCCGAAGCCCTATTAGCCAAGTTGAAAGCCTAACCCAAGGAGCCGCGTTACGCGTCAATCATGAATCTTCCTTTTTTGCCGAATTACGATGAGCCGAGTTTCTTCGATTTCATTTCGAAGCAACACCCTGGATTGACGCTGGGAGGCAATGGTGGTGGTGGCTTTCCCGGAACTCAGGATTCATCCCGAGGGGGAGGGGCCTTGACGGTTCCGCAGGCTACGACGGTGCTGGCCATCAAATATCAGCAGGGTGTGGTGATTGCCGGGGATCGCCGGGCAACCGAGGGATTTCAAATCGCCGACCGTCGAATCGAGAAGGTGTTCAAGATCGATGAGCATTCGGCCATGGCCATTGCCGGTGCGGCCGGGCCCTGCATTGAGATGGCGAAACTGTTTCAGACCGAATTGGAGCATTACGAAAAGCTGGAGGGAATGTCGCTGTCGTGCGAAGGGAAGGCCAATAAGCTCGGGCAGATGGTGAAGGCGAATTTGCCTATGGTGTTTCAAGGACTCGTCGTGATGCCGCTGTACGTGGGGTATGATCTCAAGCGAGGCGAGGGGCGTATTTTCAAGTACGACATCACGGGCGGGCGGTATGAAGAGTCCGACTATCATGCGATCGGATCAGGCGGCAAGGACGCGCGAAATACCATGCGCGAACATTTTCAGCGCCAACTTCCGGAGGCCGAGGCGCTCAGGCTTGCCCTGATGTCGCTCTACAATGCCGCCGATGACGATGTGGGAACCGGAGGCCCTGACCTGGTGCGGGGGATTTATCCCACCGCCAAGCTGGTGAACGCGCAGGGGATCACGGATGTGTCGAACGACAGCATTCGCGCAGTCTATGACGTGCTGATGGCCGCCCGTCGCTCGAAGGAGACATAACGATGCCGATGCCGTACTACGTGTCTCCCGAGCAGATGATGCAGGACAAGGCGGAGTATGCCAAGAAAGGCATCGCGAAGGGCCGCTCAAGTATCGCCATGGAATATGCGGACGGAGTGTTGTTCACCGCGGATAACCCCAGTGCGTCGCTCCATAAAATCTCCGAGGTGTATGACTGTATCGCGTTTGCCGGGGCCGGGAAGTACAGCGAGTTTGAGAATCTCCGAAAGGCCGGCATTCGTCATGCGGACCTGAAGGGGTTCATGTACAGCCGGGAGGATGTCACGGCGCGCTCGCTGGCCAACGGCTATTCGCAAAGCCTTGGCACCATCTTCAGCCAGGAAATGAAGCCGCTTGAGGTGGAGATTCTCGTGGTCCAGGTAGGGTTGAACAGCCAGGTGAATGAAATTTACCGCATTTCCTTCGACGGCAGCATCATCGATGAGAAGGCCGTTGCCGTCATCGGTGGACGATCGGAGGCGGTGTTGGCGGCGATGAAGGACAAGGTGACCGGTCCTTCTCCGGCTCTCAAAGCCGCGCTCGGCTTCTGCGTCTCTGCGCTGGAGCAGACGGCCAATCAGAAGCTCAACCCAGAGGGATTGGAAGTCGCCGTGCTCGAACGGGCGCGCAC
Source organism: Nitrospira sp. (assembly GCA_030692565.1). Lineage (NCBI taxonomy): Bacteria > Pseudomonadati > Nitrospirota > Nitrospiria > Nitrospirales > Nitrospiraceae > Nitrospira > Nitrospira sp. Next base: position 3,369 of record JAUYAO010000025.1, on the reverse strand, counting down.
CGGCCGCAAATTTAGGCGGCTCACGCCGGGTGAAGTGCAGCAACTCCTGACAGTCTGAAGCGTTCGTGCTGGATGTGGAAGTTGAAGATCCCTCATTGGCCGTGTATTGTGTTGTAATCCTCCATGATATCCCCCGGTTCTATGAAGCAGCGGATCTTCGGCCTGGAAAACGAGTACGGCCTGATCTTCTCGCCGAACGGACGGATCTATCTGCCGATGGAGAAAGTCCTCGGCTACATTTTTGAAGGTCTGATTCCCAACAGCTGGCCCTCCAACGCATTCCTCGTCAATGGCGCCCGGTTCTACCAGGACACCGGTTGTCACCCCGAATACTCCACGCCCGAGTGCGACAATATTCTCGATCTCGTCATTCACGATAAAGCCGGGGAGCGGTTGCTGGAAGCCTGTCTTCCCGCGGCAGAAGAACGATTGCGTGAAGAAGGACTGTCCGGCGAGATCTACATCTTTAAGAACAACACGGATTCCCTCGGGAATACGTACGGGTGTCATGAAAATTTTCTGATGCGGCGCGACGTGGACTTCTGGAAGGTCACGGAGCAACTGATTCCCTTCTTCGTGACCCGACAGATTTATGGTGGAGCGGGAAAGGTGCTGAAGGTGTCCGGTAAGCCCCAATACTTCATCTCTCAGCGCGCCCAGCACATTCACGAGAAAACGTCCTCTTCCACCACTTCGTCCCGCAGCATCATCAATACCCGGGATGAACCGCATGCCGATGCGGAGCGCTACCGTCGGCTGCATATTATCGTCGGGGACTCCAACATGTCGGAGTTTGTCACCTATGTGAAGGTGGGGACGGCGGCATTGGTGCTGTCGATGATCGAAGACGGATACGCCGTGCAGGGGATGGAATTGGAAGATCCGGTCAAAGCAATCCGGGAGATTTCACGAGACCCGACCTTGAAGAAGAAGGTGAAGCTGGACGATGGACGCCAAATGACCGCCATCGAAATACAGCGAGTCTATCTTGAGCGCGCGGAGCAGTATTTGGCGCAGCGCGAGCATGATCCCGTCCACGACGATGTGTTTCACAAATGGGCGACGTTGCTGGATCGGTTGGAAGATGATCCGATGCAACTGGTCCATCAGGTGGACTGGGTGACCAAGAAACACCTCATTCAGTCGTATGTCGATAAAAAAGGCTGCGGGTGGGACGATCCCCGCGTGTATCTGCTGGATTTACAATTCCATGATGTGAAACGAACGCGGGGATTATATTATCTGATGGAGTCCAAGGGGCTCATCGAGCGGGTCGTGGAGGAAGAGGCGGTGCAACGGGCGATGTCGACGCCGCCGCAAACCACGCGAGCCAAGGTGCGGGGCGACTTTATTCGATTTGCCAGGGCCAAGAACCGGTCGTATACCGTGGACTGGACCTATCTCAAATTAAACGGGTATTGGGAAGAGACGATTCTCTGCATGGATCCGTTTAGCGCCACGAATCGTCGGGTCGAAGAACTAGTCTCACAAGTGTCAGGAACGAGGTTTTCTCGATGAATACCATGATCCAAGCCGTCCAGCAGCGCGCCTCGCAATTCGATCGCATGATTCTCACGGCGATTGTCCTCGTTGCGAGCATTTTCCCCATTGAACTGGTTCCAGGGTCAATGCCCGCACCCAAGGGGGCGGATGGACAATACAGCGGGAAGCAAGGACAGATCGTGCTGGTTAAAGTGCCCGGCGACGATCCTCAGGCTGATGTCCGGGGAACGTTCATGGGTCGGACGATGCCGCTCTTTCCAGACCCGCGAAGCGGCGAAGCTCCCGGTTATGTTGGATTGCTGGGCCTCGACATGCAGGACGAGCCCGGGACACATGAATTGGCAGTGGACATCAAGAGCGGCGATCAGACGAAGCATGTCAGCATGAACGTGCTGGTGGTCAAAGAAAAGTTTCGCGTTGAGCACTTGAAGTTACCGAAGGAGAAAGTGGATCTGGACGAGAAGGCGTTGGCCCGGTGGAAAGCCGAGCAGGAGCAGGTGAAAGCAGCGTTGGCTGAGGATTCACGATTGAAGCTCTGGCAGGGAGGTTTTCTAGAACCGGTCGGCGGCACACGCACGGGAATTTTCGGCAGCGTGAGAATCATGAACGGCCAGGCCAGGAATCCCCACAATGGGGAAGACATCGGCGCACCCATGGGGACGGACGTACTTGCGACGAACGATGGGGTAGTGCGGTTGACCGTCGATCACATCTTCTCAGGCAAAGGCGTGTATGTGGATCATGGGTTGGGGTTCTACTCCATGTACTTCCATCTCTCGGAGGTGTCGGTCAAAGAGGGAGATCAGGTGAAGGCCGGGCACGTTGTAGGCAAAGTCGGCGCGACCGGTCGGGCGACCGGTCCGCATCTTCACTGGGGCGTCAAGCTTAACGGCGCTCGGGTCAATCCCTATGCGCTGCTGGATCTGCCGTTCAAAGGCATGGTGCAATCGGCAACTCCGGCACCGGTGACTGAGCCGACATCTGGCGTAGGTTCGCCGGCGCAGTAATCGCGAGTTCTAAGCGTTTTTGTGCTGAGGTTGATAGGGATTCGCTAGTCCACCGAGATTCTCAACCTATCCTTTGTGATATCAGGCGCTCGGCACAGGGGTTTTCCAGCCTTTCCTCCCATCGCTGAATACATCCAGGGCTGATCGGCTTGCGGGTTGTCGTGAAGAAAGACCCCAGACTTTGTCCTGCGCGACGCAGGGATGAAACAGCAAACGAGCATGGATGGAGCATAGACCCGCAGCTCCTGAAAACGTAGAATGTCCCCGCCTCTAAGCTCCAGTTAGAAAGAAAGAGCTTGAGATGACTACTCCGCATACATGGGGGCGCGAATGCCTACGTTGAAGACCAAGACAGTTCAAACGCTGGAGGCGTATATTTCTGTTGTGGAGGAGTTGCGGGTCAATCGCAAAGGTCCTCTCTGGTACCGAGGGTGCGGAAAACTGGCACATAAACTAAAGCCCTCACTTTACAGGCACAACGGATCAAAGACCATTGAAGATTTCATCCGCCTAGAGAAACTACTGCTTGCAAGATTTCAGCAACGAAGCGTCCCCTTTCACTCGCGTTCCTTGACCGACCCATGGGAATGGTTGTTTCTCATGCAGCACTATGGAGTGCCGACGAGGCTTCTTGACTGGTCAGAGAGTCCACTTATGGCGCTGTTTTTTGCTGTCACTTCAGCGCGACACTCACTGGGCTCGCGCGGACGACCCGTATTTACTCAGCGGTCAGTAATATAGACAACACATGCTGATTGTGGCATACTCCGTTCCGCTATGACGCGAGACGGACGAACACTGGACCACAGCACCTTGGAGACCATCAGAAAGATGGCCGTTGAGCGCGTGCGCGAGGGCG
>JAUYAO010000024.1 GCA_030692565.1 Nitrospira sp. | reverse complement strand
CAGCTCCTGCACGGACGGAGGGAGCAGTACCGGCTGATCGACGTCCCAGGATTTGAATGTTTTAGCCATGCCGCCTAGAAACCACAATGCCCGCTGCCTGTCCAGTCCAAAATGCACATTACTCGGACAGGCTCCTAGATCAGGGAATTTCGTCGAGCAGCGTCGAAGAGATCGGAGGCAGAGGGCCAGTTTGTCTGGGCGGGCCAGGTAAAACCAGCGGAGACCCGCTCTGGTTGGCGCCTTGGATCAGTCCGATCGAAAGTTGTGGGCCGAAGGTCATGACGGCGCCGCTCCAGGCCTGACCCGTTGTCGGGTTCCGAAAACTATACGTCTGCATATTGCCTCCGGGCCGGTACAAATAGCCCTGGGTTCCCTGCCCGTCGAGATACAGACTAGCAGGCCCGGGGAGACTGAAGAGAGGGCCGACCCCGCCATCGAACGACCGCACGCCAGACACCGTCTGCGCCGAAGTCGGTGCGCAATCGACGAACATGCCCCCTACGGTCAGAGCCGCTGCGACGAGTGCACCTGTGAGCAGGCGTTGCATCATAATCCTGACCGGTCGGATGAGTTGAGCCATGACAATCTCCAGGCCATCAGTATAATATGAGCCCGTTCAGTCTGTCGATCGAGGAGGATTCATGAGGCCCGACACTCGTCTCGTTTCCGGCATGTCCAGATGGAGCAGCGGTATCGCCATCATGCTCATATTTCTGACAACCAGCCCCTGCTGGAGCCAAGGTCCCGCCAAGACAACAGCCCCGGCGGAACGGCGCGACGCCATTTCTCTGCCTGACGCCGCCGTTCGGGCGCTACAAAGCAATCTAGATATCTCCATCAGCCGCCAAACGAAAGAGAGCCGGATATTCGATATCACCGTCGAGCAGGCTAAGTTCGATCCGACCCTCAGCGTGAACGGTCAATACAACCGCCAGGTCTCCCCGCTCAACCGGCCGGTCTTCGGCGGCACCGGCGGCGCCCTGACAGATATTCAGACTTTCGATCAACGCAACAGTTCCGTGACCGTCGATGCCACGCAAAATCTCATTACGGGCGGCAACGTCAATTTAAATTACAGCCCAGGCCGTACCAACGTGAACCAAAACCTGGCGACCGGATTCCTGTTCAATCCGGCCTACACCGGCGGACTTGCTCTCACGTTGACCCAGCCCTTGTTGCGCAACGCCGGTGTCGACGTCACCAAGACCTTCATCAAGGTCGCGCAGAATAACGCCGACGTCGAACAGCATGTCTTCCGGGATCGCGTCCTGACCGTCCTCGCCACTGTCGAACAAACCTACTGGGAACTGGTCTTTGCGAACGAAAACATGAAGGTCGCCCAGGCGGCTCTCAAGGCCGCGGAAGAACTGCTGGCGACCAACCGGGCCAAGACCAAAGCCGGCGTCATGTCGATCGTCGATGTCTTGCAGGCCGAAGCCGCCGTCGCCTCGCGGGTGGAGCAGGTGCTGGTGGCAGAAAAATCCATTCGGGACCAGGAAGATCAGTTGCGCCGGCTGCTCAATCCCGGCGAAGAGGAACTGCGGCAGGACGTGCGCCTGACACCGACCGATGCGCCGGTTGTAGTACTCGAACCCCTCAGTTTGCAGGAAGCCATCGATACCGCCATCGAACAGCGCCCGGAAATCGTCCAGGCCAAGAAGAACCTCGAGTCGGGCGAACTCAACAAGCAATTTGCCCGCAACCAGTTGCTCCCCACCCTCTCGCTCCAAGGCACGATGGGCATGGCCGGACTGGGCAAAGACTACGGCGATTCCGTCAGCAAGAACCTCAGCGGAGACTTTTACAATTTTGGCGCAGGGCTCGTCTTGAGCTATCCGCTCGGTAATCGCTCAGCGGTCAGCACCTACAACAAGCGCCAGCTCGAATTCAAAAACGCCGAAGCCTCCTTGGTCAGCGTGCGCCAACAAATCATCGTGGGCGTGCGGGAAGCCGTCCGTCGCGTGCAAACCGATTTCAAACGCATCGAGACCACCCGCTCCGCCCGCATCATGGCTGAGAAGCAATTGCAGGCCGAGCAGGAGCGGCTGAAAGTCGGCCTGAGCACCACCCGCTTCGTCCTCGACTTCCAGCGCGACCTCGCCACAGCCCAAGGCAATGAACTCCGGTCGGTCGTCGATTACAACAAGTCGCTTTCCAATCTGGCGCGGCACAAGGCCACCACGCTGGATCGGTACAATCTGCAACTCCAATAGTTCCGTATGCCGACGCCTGAACCGAGCAGTTGCGCGGCCACGGTTCAGGCCAACGAATGGGGAGCGGCGCTGGCGCTGCTCCCGATCGCCGCGACCGTCGCGTTCTACCTACTCCCCGCGTCCTGGCAGAAACACCCCTTCATCCAATTCGCTCCGCAACTGATCGCCTATCTCGCGCTCGCCTTATGGGCAATACACACCCGCCCTCCGCTTCCGCTTCTCGGTCTGCACCCACGCGGATTGAGGTCCGGCTTCTGGCGGGGTCTCGTGATCGGCCTCGGGCTCGGTTGCCTCAACAGCGTCATGATTCTCAAGGCCGTTCCCGCCATGGGATTCGACATCACCTTTCTCAAAGACACCCCTCATGCCCGCATTCCGCTCGCCATCATGTTGCCCTGGCTGATCGGCTGCATCGCGCTCTTCGTCGAAGTGAACTTTCGAGGCTTTCTGCTCGGACGCCTCGCCGTACTCGAATCGCATCTGTGGCACCTCCCTCTTCTCCAGCGCCTCCCGCCTCTGGCCCTCATCACCAGCGCCGTCGCGTTTTCCTTCGACCCCTTCATGGTCACGACCTTCCAACACCTGCATTGGATCGCGATCTGGGATGGTCTCGTGTGGGGCACGGTCAGACTTAAGACGAACAATCTCTACATCCCCATCGTTGCGCATGCCGTCGAAGTCATCGTGATGTATAGTGCAGTGCGGGCGGCACTGCTGTAAGAATGGAGCCGACCCATCAGACCCGGTGATCGATGAATCCCTCGTTTTCCAGCTATCTCATCAATGACGTCTTTGGCGACCCCGGCGTCTATGTGGAAATCCGCTGGTCCAGGCGAGCCCTGCTCTTTGACCTCGGACACAACGACTCACTCGGCCCCACTCGACTGCTGCGAGCCACCGACATCTTCATCTCCCACACGCACATGGACCACTTCATCGGATTCGACGCCGTGTTGCGCGTCGCGCTGGGGCGCGGCAAAACCCTTCGCCTCTTCGGCCCTCCCGGCCTCATCGACAACGTTCAGGGCAAACTGCGGGGCTACACCTGGAATCTCGTCGATGGCTACCCGCTCATTATCGAGGTCCATGAAGTCCATCCCCAAACCGTGAGGCACGCCGTCTTTCACGCCAACAACGGCTTTCTCCTCTCGGCACAGCCGGATCGTCCGGCTCTGCCTCATGCGGACGCACCCCTCTTCACGGTGCTCGACGATCCGATGTTCACGGTGAAGGCCGTGGCTCTGAATCATCGTATCCCGTCCTTCGCGTATTGCCTGGAAGAGCAATTCCACATCAACGTCAACAAGCAGAAACTGCATGAGGCGGGTTTGCCGGTGGGAGCCTGGCTCAAAGAAGTCAAACAGCATATCTGGCAGGGCAAGCCGGACGACTATAGATTTACGGCCACGCTGTTCGACGAACATCGCCGCGAAGAGCGGGAGTTTGTGTTAGGGAACGTGCGGGAACAGTTTCTGACCATCTCGCGGGGACAAAAGATCGCCTACGTCGTCGATGCCCGCTACGACAAAGAGAACGAATCGAAGATCCTCGCCCTTGCGCACGGAGCCGATGTGTTCTACTGCGAAGCCCCCTACCTGGACAGCGACGCCGGGAAGGCCCGCGACCGGTATCACCTCACCGCAAGACAGGCCGGTCTCATGGCGCGCAAGGCCCGGGTGCGCAACCTCGTTGTGTTTCATTTCTCGCCACGGTATACCGGTCAGGGCGACGCGCTGGAGCGGGAGGCGATGGAAGCATTTCAAGGAACCGGAGGAGGATAGTCCGTGAACGACCTGGGCAAGTATGTACTCTATTTTCTCTTAGGCGGCACCATCGTCAGCGTGTCGACGTACCTCGGCGCGCAAGGCCGATCATTTCTCGCAGCCTTCGCCAGCACCTTCCCCGCCATCACCGGGGCCACGTTCATCCTGATCTATCTGAATGGCGGCAACGACGCCATCGTCAGCTACGCAAAGAATCTGCTGTGGTTCGTGCCGCCCTGGACGGTGTATGTCGTGTCCATGATCGTCGGCGTCCCGCGCTTCGGCTTCTGGCCGGCGATGGTCGGCTCCCTCGCGCTCTATATGAGTTGCGTAGGCTTGGTGCGGTTGATCATCCGGTAGGATCCGGCGGGCTTACGGCAGGACGATGCCAAAGTGCTCGAGAAGCGCACGGGCGTATGCGGCATCACTCTCGACTACTGATTTCTCGTTCTTTCCGTTTCGCCGGATGCTTAAACTCTGATCGACCAAGGTTGTACGTCCCTCTCTCGTCGGAATCGTACAGACCCGCCGCTGCATGAACAGCGAGTCCCTGGAATGGGAGTGGAAATAGTTCGCGTAGTGATAATCGACCGGCTGACAAGGCTGAGTCGAGAAGGAATAAAGACTATCCCACTCACCATGAATCCACGCCTGCAACAGATACTCTCCCGATTCTCCTGAGAGGAGACGAAACCGTTCCTCCAACTGCCGGGCTTCATGCCCCACGGCCAGCGTCATGGGCTCAAGCAATCCGTTTCCACCAAAACCGACATCGACCAGCCAGGGCTCCCCGCCGACTCTGACCAGCAGGACCTGATGGCTTCGCGGATAAGGCGGCTTCGCCCCATACCGCACCCGCGCGATCAGCCTCGTAACCTCAAACCCCATGGCCTCCAGGAGCAGACTGAAGAGACCATTCAACTCGAAACAGTACCCGCCGCGACGCGCGGTCACGATCTTGGCGAACAGATCGGCAGGCTCCAGGGACACCGGCACGCCCCGATAGCCGTCCAGATTCTCAAACGGCACCGCAAATACATGCGCAAGATGAAGCGCACGCAACGCGTCATGCGAAGTAGAGCGATCGCCTGAATAGTTGATTCGGGAGAGATAGGTAGAGAGATCCATAGTCACCTATGCCACATGAACCGAGCTGAAACGATTATAGGCAGGAACTGACGACAGATCTATCACAGCTCGGCAGACAACATGTGGAAAGGGTGAAGTACCGGCGTTAGACAGAAGCAGGGAAATGCAGCCGGTTCATTTCGTTGAGGGTCGAGATCATCTGATTGAGGGCGTGGGTAACGGTGCGGCTGGCTTCCTGGGAGGGGCTATTGCTGCCGGTCCAGATATCGGGCGGGTTGGCGATCTCTTTCACGTTCTGACAAAAACGCGAGATGGTCTGTTTCCAGTGGGAGGCATCCGGGCTGGCATCGAGAAACTCGGCGCGATCGTTTGAAAACGGCTGCTCGAATTGCCCGGCACGGAGTTGCCACATCTGCTCCATGGCCTGCTGCCGATCCGAGCCGAGTTCCAAGCCGCTCATCTTTTCGTTCAACGCAGCGAAGAACCCGCCGACCACATGCGCCACATGCGACTCGGGAAAGACGCCGACACAGGCTTGCATGAGCAGGAACTTGTGAAAGAGAAAGACCTCGGCGCTGATCCGGGCATCATTGGCGGAGGGATCGTAGGCCAGCGCAAGTTCGCGAAGAGCGTCCGCAGAAGCCCCTTCGAGACTGGAGCCCAGCAACCGCGCGATCTGACGACCCAAACCAAGATATTCTGTATTCGACAGTAGTGCCATGGGCTGCCTGCTATTCGACGACTACCGCCGTCCCACTCGCGCTCACCATGAGCATACTGCTGCTGGCGCCGATCGTTTCGTAGTCGATATCGATCCCGACAATGGCATTGGCCCCGAGATTCCTGGCCTGTTCACGCATCTCGCCGATAGCAATATCCTTGGCCTTCCGCAACTCAGCCTCGTACGAGGCCGACCGGCCGCCGACAATATCCCGAATCGACGCAAAGAAGTCGCGGAAGATGTTCGCGCCAAGAATGGCGTCCCCGCTGACAAGCCCCAGATATTTGACCGCTCTCTTGCCTTCAATGCTCGGTGTCGTCGTCAGAGTCATGCGTCCCTCCCGGTGGATGCCCCCATCCTCTCACTATTGAACGTGATCGCCAAGCCTTTCCCCGTTCCCTGTTGAAGCAGAGAGGACCGACTGCTAGGATCTTCCCTTTACCATGACTGGAGCGCGCGTCGTGGACATCACCCCTCTGCCCAAGCCTCCGTCATCCGACCTCATCGTCGAGGGCGCCCGGCAGAATAATCTCAAGAACATCTCGCTCCGTATCCCCCACAACCAGGTCACGGCTATCACCGGCTTGTCCGGTTCAGGCAAATCGTCACTGGCCTTCGACACCCTCTTCGCCGAAGGCCAATGGCGCTATGTGGAATCCCTCTCGACTTACGCCCGCATGTTCATCGACAAGGTGGCGCGTCCCGACGTGGACCGCATCCTCAACGTACGACCGGCGATCGCCATCGAACAGAAAAACCAGGTGCGCACAGCCCGTTCGACCGTCGGCACCACCACGGAAATAGCGGACCTGCTCCGGCTGCTCTTCGCCAAGATTGGCAAGCCCGTCTGTCCTGACTGTCACCAGGAAGCCCGCTCATTCCATCCCGATACGGTGGCCACCGAGCTGCTCGAACGCTTTCCAGACTCACGCGCGATGATCCTCTTCGCCGTGGCCACCCCCACCGCCAAGTTGGAATCCGCATTCCTTCAATCCCTCCTGACTCGCGGGTTTACCCGCCTCAAAGCCGGCGATGAGATTTTCGACTTGCAGGCCCCCTCACCTTCTCCTCTCCCCCACGGGGGAGAGGGCAAGGGTGAGGGGAAATCCCATCTTTATGTCGTCCTCGATCGCCTGGTGATCAGGGCGGACAATCGAACCCGCCTCGTCGAAGCGATCGAGACCGCGTTCCGCGAGGGGGAAGGCCGCTGCACGGTCGAGGTGATCGGCCAAGGCGTGCACTCCTTCAGCACCAACTTCCTCTGCCAGCAGTGCGGACGAACCTTTGAACCGCTCAGACCGATTCTCTTTTCCTTCAACCATCCTCTCGGTGCCTGTCCCGAATGCAAAGGCTTCGGCAACGTCCTCCGCTACGATCCGGAGCTCGTCATTCCCGACCACGGCAAATCGCTCGCCGAGGGCGTCATCGAGCCCTGGAGCAAACCGGGAACGGACTGGTGGGAAAAACAGATGCTCCTGGCGATGAAACGGAAGGGCATCGACGTGACGGCCCCGTTCCGCAGCCTCCCGAAAGCGACCCAGACGCTGCTGTGGGAAGGTGACGATTCCTTTGACGGCATCAACAACTTCTTTGAGTACATGGAAGGGAAGCGCTACAAGCTGCATGTGCGCGTGCTCTTGAGTCGCTACCGCACGCCGGTGGAATGTCCCGCCTGTCACGGCAGCCGATTGAAGCCGGATGCCCGCTTCGTGAAGATCGCCGACACCGACATTCACGAGATCACTGACCAGACGATTGCAGGCCTGCTCGACTGGATGGAGGCACTGACGTTGCGGCCGTTCGAGCAGGAGATTGCCGCCGACATCCTGCGTCAGTTGAAAGCCAAACTGGGGTTCCTGCTGCGGGTCGGTCTCGGCTATCTCACGCTGGCGCGGCAAACGAAAACGCTCTCCGGCGGGGAAGCCCAGCGCGTTTCCCTCGCCAATCAACTCGGCGCCCGGCTGGTCGGCACGCTTTATGTCCTCGACGAACCGACCATCGGTCTCCATGCCCGCGACACCGACCTGCTCGCCGGCATCCTCAAAGACCTCGCCGCAGTCGGCAACACCGTCGTCGTCGTCGAACACGATCGCCACATGATCGAGTCGGCCGACTACCTCGTCGAACTCGGCCCGCAGTCCGGCGAACGAGGCGGTGAGATCATCTGCGCGGCCCCGGCCAAGGACTTTATCCAGGACAAGCGCGCCCTCACCGCCCGCTACCTGCGAGGCGATAAACAGATCCCGCTCCCGAAATCCCGCCGGTCCGGTAACGGCAAGGCGCTCGTGATCGCGGGAGCCAACGAACACAATCTGAAAGACCTCGTCGTTCGCCTGCCGCTCGGCATGTTCATCTGCGTCACCGGCGTATCCGGATCCGGGAAAAGTACCTTGGTCGAAGACACGTTGTACCGCGCCCTGGCCCGCGCCTTTCGCGTGGATGCGCTCTCCATGGGACGCTTCAAAGCCATCAAAGGCATCGAGCACCTCAAGGGCGTGCGCCTCATCGATCAACAACCCATCGGCCGCACGCCCCGCTCCAATCCCATCACCTATCTGAAAGCCTTCGACGAAATCCGCCAGCTCTTTGCCTCTGAACGGGAAGCCCTCCGACAGGGTCTGACACCTGGACACTTTTCCTTCAACACTACCGGAGGCCGATGCGAGCGCTGTGAAGGCGCGGGTGTGGAAAAGCTGGAGATGTACTTTTTCGAGGACCTATACGTGCCCTGCGAGGGGTGCGACGGAAAGCGGTTTAAGCCGGAGGTCCTCGCCATCCGCTTTCGCGGGAAGACCATTTCAGAAGTCCTGGCGATGACGGTGGATGACGCGGTGCAATTCTTCACCGGCTCGCCGAAACTGCAAGAGCGGCTCCATCTGCTCTCCTCCATCGGCCTCGGCTATCTGCGCCTCGGGCAGTCCGCCACGACGCTCTCCGGCGGCGAAGCCCAGCGGCTCAAAATCGCCGCTGAATTGATCGGCTGCGGGGGACTGTCCCCTCAAGGGACTGTCCCCGTTCCTCGACAAACCGCCGGGGACAGGCACCGGCCAAGCCGGAGCCAGTCCCCTAGGGATCTCCTCTACATCATGGACGAGCCGACGACCGGCTTGCACTTTGAAGACGTGAAGAAGCTCCTCGCCGTCCTACACAAGCTGGTCAACGCCGGCAACACCCTGGTCGTCGTGGAACATAATCTGGATGTCATCAAATCAGCCGACTGGGTCATCGATTTAGGACCCGAAGGCGGAGCAGCAGGCGGACAGATTATCGCGGAAGGGAGGCCGGAACAGGTAGCGAAAGTGGCGACTTCTCACACGGGACAATTCTTGGCGCAAGCCCTAAGGCCACAGCCTAATTGACATAATTCTGTACGCAATTTATACTGTACGCATTCACTCGCCTGGAGGACCAGATGGCCATTACAACCAAAGACGTCATCTCACTCAGTCACGCGCGTGCGAAGCTCACCGAATTGTGCGATGAGGTACGGGAAAAGGGGAACGAGAAACTCATTACCAAGAACGGGGGCAGTTGCGCAGCCCTGATTGATGCGGACCGCCTGGACTACTATCACCGGCTGGAGCGGGAGCACATCCACCTCGGACTGTTTGAAGAAGCGATCAAGGGCCTTACCGATCTGAAAGGCGGCAAGACGCTCAGTCTTGCGCAACTCAAATCGCGTCATGGCCGCTAAGCGGCCACGTTTTACCGAGAACTTCTCAACCAACCTGACAGCCATCGAGTCTTTTCTCGGCCCTCAGGGCCGTTCGGCATACCGCCGGATTCTCGATCGTCTCTTCGATGACGCCATTCCCTCCCTGTGCCAATTCCCGCAATCCGGGCGCTCGTTCTTGGCTCATACCATCAAATCTGCAAAAGCGAGGACTCTTACCAAGGAACTGCGCAAACTCCTCGGCAAAGAAGACGACCTGCGTGAATTTGTGACGGACGAATATCTCGTACTCTATCTGGTGCGCCGGAGCCAAGTGATCTTTCTCGCCGTGAAACATCACCGGCAACTGTCATTCGACCTTAAACAGTTCTGGAGCAGAGAATAGCGGCCAGCACGCGCTTATCCAGGAACACCTTCATAGCCTTATAAACATCACCTGATTGTGACCAACGCAGCCGGCAGGGTGATCGACCTAGGACCGGAAGGAAGAGGAGCGGGAGGCAGGCCGGAACAGGTAGCGAACGTGCCGAATTCTCACACGGGGCGATTCCTGGCAAACCTCCTAACTACCCGAATTCAGTCCGTCACTCCTCACTGAGCCAGATGGCTTCCTATGCGCATCATGCAACCACGGACAGGAAGTCATTGGCTGAGGTTACAGTAATTCATTCGGAATATTTCCTCCGTTATCGGCCAACTTCTGCAGGACAGTCTTGTGCAACCACATATTCATTTGCGCTGAGTCCCCCATCTTTTCAGCGGGACATCCCAGTTCGGTTGCCAGCCCCTTCCGTGCGGTCAGACTGCTGTCGAGGCCCAAGAGTTTCATGAGATCGACAATCGAGACTTTCCAATTGAGCTTTTCTTTGTGCGAAGCCGCCAACCCCTCAAGCTTGGCGACGACATCGACGGTCTTCATTGTCTTAGGCGGCGCAGGCGCTGCGGGAGTAGGAACCGCTGTGGGCGCAGCCTGCGGAGCAGGGGCGGCTTGCGCAGCAGAAGCACCAAGTCCAAGCTTTTCCATAATCGAGCTGAAGAATCCCATAGTGTGTCCTTTCTGTTGAAAACCGACGTAGACGATACGGGACTATAGCACGGGTAGATTACCTAAGTCTGAAGCGGCTCGAAACGAAATATCCTGGTTCGCTATCTTGCACAAGCTCGTCAACGCGGGCAACACCCTGGTCGTCGTGGAACATAACCTGGATGTCATCAAATCAGCCGACTGGGTGATCGACTTAGGACCGGAAGACGGAGCGGCAGGCAGGCAGATCGTGGCAGAAGGCAGACCGGAGCAGGTGGCGAAGATAGCGGCGTCACACACTGGGCGATTTCTGACACAGACACTGACTACCTAAACCGCCCTTTTAACTGGTTCGAGTCAAGAAGGTTTAGCAAGTGAGACAGCGCTTCTCTATAAGGAATACCTTCCATCCTGGCGTAAAAATCTACAATCGTCCCCTCAGCTTCACATTCCTCACAGTAAAATGAATTGGTGTCGTAATAGACAAGAAACGAGTCAAAGCGTGTAGGGCAAAAAGGACACCGGCCTCTTAAGCGCTCAGGCGGAAGCATCCGTTCCGTGACCTCATCCAGCAAGGTATAGCGCCTCACAAGTTCCGCGCCGTCGAGGCCACACCGCAGTTCTTCCCATTGCATGAGCGCCCGCAGATGGGCATCAAGCCCTTGAGGTACCTCGACGAGCGAGTTTTCGGGGCAAGAAGCGTCAGACATTCTGTTCGTGTTGCGGCCCGACAACAATGGAGGCGCGTTGACTGCCTTTGTCCTGAAGATAGAGCCGAATCCGACCGCAGCAATCATCCTGAATAGAGCACGTCTGCTAAGCATGTTCTGTCTCCTTTTCTTCTGAGAAAGGAGTCTCGCATACACCTGGGACAGACTAAGTCACACGTTCAATTTGTTCGGGGAATACTGATTGCGAGCGACGGCTAGGTGAGCAGAACCAGCTGGGGCACCCTGGCGAGTTCTATGCTTTCGCAGCAGATCAGGACAGCATACCTTGGTCATCCGACAGCTACACCTTCCTCTAAGACGCCGTGTCGGATCTCGATCCCTAATTCCTGACATGCCTCCTGAAGCTGAGCGAGATGGCTCGACATTGCCTGAGCCAATAGACTGTCATGCTCTTCGTTACCAGATGGCGGGCTATAAAACTGATCGAGCCGCAAGATGTCCTGCCCTACCCGAGCCGTTACGATCAGGTGCTTACGCCGGACTTCAGAACACCAAAATCCTTCATTCTCGACTTCGACCATCCGAACCAGGCGTCTCTCGACAATTAGGCGATCTCGCCGTAATTCCTCAAGGAACTGGCTCATGTCGCTGAGATTTATGCAACCCATTGCGCTTCCTCTTTAATACCGTCGCAAGAAAGGTTAACACTGAGGTGTGACAGAGAAAGTCACGGAATGAAAAGATCGCAATACCGAAGCGGGCGATGAAAGATATGCGCGGCATAAAGGGGGTTTGTTTATTTGAGAAGCGGAGGGAGCGGGTTGCCTGAAAAAATGTTTCAGACGGATATTTAATGATCAGGAGTTCCCTCGATAAATTGAGGTATTTCGTGCGAACCCATCAAGTGGTCACGATGCAATGCTTTCAGCACACGATGAATGCTATCTGCAAATCGCTCTAGCCTGGGGTACCAATGGAAACTTGGATGAGGAATTCCTATAACAGCACACTCTATTGGCTCCAGGCCATCCTTGAGCCTGATGAGAATGGGCTCAGGAAAATATCTCACAACCACTTGGCTTTTCCCTTTCTGACCACAGGGTTGCTTCTCGGGCTGTACTTTAATATCAAGCCACTTCTGAACTAGAGCGAATGAAGAAGCCGAAGGCTTAGGATCATGCCCCAAACATATCAGTACTTTTGGACGGACATGTGACATTAGAAGCCTGTGTAACTCCCACCACTTCCCCATCGCCACATCTTTAGGAAGCTGCTCCCCCTTCGGCGTTCGTAGGGATACGGCGTTTGCCGAAAAGACCCGTCTTACATCTTGCTTTAACACTGTGTGGCAAAAGTAAACCACATTTCTCTGATGCTGGGTCATTTCCTTCAGGTCGAGAGGCCCTTCGACCTGAATAGGCTCTGCAGGAGTCTTCCATCGCTCATGTGTGTACTCAGACCAGTTTGGTGGATAGTCAAGCCAGCGATTTAATGATTTGGCAATCGTTGTGTCGGTCTTTTTCGGATCGCCACCGGGGTTCCACCCCATCAAATAAAACGGTCCCTCCTGAAGCGCCTGTACCCCAGAATAGAAAATGCTGCCGACATTATTATTGCAATACTCTTCGCCTAGGATGATCCGGATATCTCGGAATAAGTTGTCGACTTCTTCCATCTTCACAGATACTCCAGGATACAAGTCAATAACCACCTCGCTAGGATAGCGGCTTACTTTTTATACATCAACTGTACATGCATGGAGGATTATGGCTTCACTCGGCACTTGGCCAAGACACGAAGACGTATTGCTTCTAGTTCATCGTCCTGCTGAAAAAGATTCTCTCTCTCCAAAGCTTTATCGAACTCCGGCTTATACTCAGCGTACTCCTTCCTACAGACAACATATTCCTGCAGCGCCTCTTTCAGCGACATGTTCAATGTTGCTTGGGTCAACGCATCTCCCCCGGATACCACTTGAAGAATGAGGATCCACCACGCCATGTTGACCCTCAGACAACACCCAGAGTTACACCGGCTGGAAAAACCCGACGCTTTCCCGCTCAATCAGCGATTCGTCGTCTTTTGAGGCGGACTTCCGTTGAGCGCGCATCGCCTCCATACTCCTTTGGAGCGTTTCATCGTCCGGCACTACGCCATCCTCGACACATCGCAGCACAGCATTCACCACAATTTCCTGCACATAGGCCATTGAGAGCCCTTCCGACTGTCGAGCGACTTCTCGCAAGGCCTGCTCCGAGAACCGGTCTCCAGACAGCTGGCCTAGCAACGCAAGCCGCTGCTCGTACCGAGGCAGAGGGAATCTCCAGATACGATCGAATCTGCTGGGCCGATGCAGCAACGCGGGATCAAGCTTTTGCGGCTCATTCGACGTCGCGATGATCAGCACGCCGTTCGCATCCTTCAGTCCATCAAGCATGTTCAGCAAATGCGCGAGGGAGATCTTTTCGGAAGCAATCAGTTTATCCAGATCTTCAAGCAGAATTACCGCCGGTGCGTGCTTATTTGCTACGTACAGAGCTTGTTCAATGTGGTCGTCTCTTACATCAAACCGCCCATGCACGGTAATAAACTTGGCCGGTATGTTCGTAGCCAATGCTATGAGCGTGGCCGTTTTGCCACATCCTGGAGGACCCGTAAATAAAAATCCTCTGCGATATGGGAGTCCCAGTTTGTGGTACAGCTCCCCGCTACGAAAGAATCCCACTACGTTTGAACGAATATCCTCAAGAAATCCAGGAGGCAACAGCACCTCGTCCCACAACACAGGCCTAATCTGAATGTCCTCTCCATTCACAACGTAAATTTCGCGAGCTGCCGACTTCATTCGCACCGTGCTGGCGTAGCGGGCAAGCGTTTGATGGAGCGTTCTCATAGCTGAGTTGGACTTTGTGGCTAGCATAAAGATGTCCCTCCATCCGTGCCCACATGAGACCGTGAATGCGAAGACATGAATCGGCTGCTGTTCCCATTCGATGTGGATCTGACCTTTCCAGCTTGCGGCATTCAGTTCGTTCTTCATATCCCACTGCACACCGCACTCCACGGTGTGACACTTCCCTGGAGTCTCGATCATATCACCCTTGAGATTTCACGCCGTTTGATCGATGCAGATCCATTATCCCGCAAGTAATCCGGGAGAAATCGCAAGAAGAGCCTCTCGGCGACTTCCTCAGTATAGGTATACACTTTCCACCCTTCCTCGTAGGGATGCGCGGACAGGAACGCCTGCGTCTGCTGATTCCAATACAATCCTTCGCTCATAACCCCCTCCTCTGTGTGTGTCGGGAGTCTCGCATGAGGGCGTGACAGGAAAAGTCACACGGTTGGGTTTGCGCTGGGATTGATGAGAACCGGCTAGTCAGCGTAACGAATTCTGGCGCGAGCAAGTTTGGATGTGACGTCTTTAACCAGTTCAGGCGGGTCGAGGACCTTGGCGTCAGCACCCCAGGATAGTACCCAGGTTGCAATCTCGTCCAATCCACCGGCCTGGAAAGTGACGATGACGGACTTATCGTTTTGCTGCGTGAGCGATTGGGTCGGATGCCATTGGCGTTCATTGAGCAGGTAGGCCACATCTTGGCTAAACCAGATACGGACGGTCTTGGGTGGCTCGTCAATCAAACCAAAGTTGTTACGAAACATCTTCTCCCACGAGGGAACTGACGGCATATCGAAACCTTCTTCTGTGACTTGAACACGGCGAATTCGCTCGACGGCAAACAGGCGCTGCGCCCCAGCCCGATGCGAATATCCCATCACATAGAGGCCATACTGATACAACACAAGCACATAGGGGTCGATGCGATGCGAAACCGGCTCGTCGTGATCCGGCGTTTGATGGCGCAGAATTACGGTACGCTGCAAGAGCAGTGCTTTCCTGAGATTATTCAGCACCGTACTCTGCTTTGCGTATGAGCGCTTCGGGCCCTGCACTGGGGCGAACACACGGCTGATTCGCTCCAGATGATTGACGACTTTGGCGGGAAGCCCCGCCTCGACTTTTTCAATTACCCGGTCGAGGTCATCCGCAAACGGCGTGCCGTTCAAATAGGCCAGATGTTCCTTGGCTAAATGCAGCGACATGAGTTCATGCTGGGTGATGGCAATTTGCGGGAGCCCTCTGTAACCAAGAGGCAATTGCCACGTCTTCTCGCCTGATCCAACGGACTGTTCGAGGGGGTGTCCTTCTTTCTCAATTTCAGTCAGGTCACGATACACCTGCCGTCGGGTAATCCCGAATTCGTCAGCCAGACCATTAATGGTCACGGCTCGGCTCGCCAGAGTCCGCATCATCCGGGCAAGGCGATCGGCTTGACTATATGCTTTAGGTCTCCGCCCTCGGTTTGCCTCAGTCTTCTTGCTCACTGGTCTATAGCCCCGGTCTCGGTTCCGCCACGATGCCAAGTTCGAGTGGTGAGCCGGCACGGCGGATATCAAGCTTCAAGGACTGCCCCGCCTCGATCTGGCAGAGCCGCTTGGCTTCGCGTTCTGATTTCACCCCCGCAAGTGAAGAACCGTTACAGCCGACAACTTCATCTCCGACATGCAGTCCGGCTTTCTCCGCCGGAAGACCGCTGCGCAATTCTCGCACCGCATAGTAGCGGGAGCCGCCCGATTCGAGCAGCTCCCAATTCACACCGATGCGCCCCGACCCCAAAAGCCCGGTCTGGGAACCGAATCGCGCCAGGATGCGATGCACGATCAGCCGCGCCGCACTCTCCGCATCGTCCCGTGTGGGGTCGGTCAAATGGCCTTCGCCGTTGAACAGGAGCTGTCCGGTCTCGACGTCGATCATCCGCAACGACAGCGACACGCTGCTCGTGCGCGCCTGCTCGTGCTGCTCCCATTGCTGCACGCCGCCGACGATGATCGCGTGGGCTCCGACGAGCTTCCCGACCTTCAAGACATTGGCATCGTCGGCATGAGTCAGCTGAATCACCTGTTCCTTCAACACTTCGTCGAGCTTGGACCGCTCGACCATGTTCATATCAAGATCCAATAACAACGTGGTCACAATCCCCGCCACGCGCGAGCCGGAGCCCGGCGCATTCGGCCCGTCTTCGAACAACATGACCGCCATGGTACGGTAGCGGTCGATGGTCTCCCGATTGATCGGCCCCAGCCCGGTCACGACCGGTTCAGGCCGGCCTGTACGGCCATCTGTGCGGCCGTGCGGTACGCCGGCCACCTCACACGACTTTCGTCGCTGCAAGATGGCAACCGGGGGACCCCACGTACACAGCTCTTCATTCACCAGCACGACATGCTGGGGATACTCGCGCTGACGTTCCATGGCGATATTGGTAAAGGGGTAGATCACACAACCGCCGATCCAGACGGAGATCGGACAGAGACCGAGCTCATAAAGCCATTGATTGCGGGTTGTTAGGGAATATTCCCAGACGAGCATCCGGCCATCGTCCCGCAAGACGCGATCAGGCCGACCGATCTCGTCGAGCACTTGCGCCTTGGTCATCGGCACGGCCAGCCGATCCAACTTCGATTCTGATTTATAGACGGTGTACCCGACTCCGCAGTGGGGAGAGAGGAGTGCTGCCACGAAGAGACTGATCAGTCTTATGACCCGACCAACTGCAACAGGAGAACGGGGAAGGCATCCCATGCAGGCAGCCTAACACTGCCGCCGACAGGCTTCAATGGAGTTATCTAAGAATCATGGCGCGGGGTGTGAGGCTAGAGGCAAGAGGAGGAAAAAGACATTCTCGCAACCTATCGCCTCGTGCCTCTCGCCCCTAGCCTGGCTAGTTCCAGGAGGGGTCGAACGGCATATCTGCGTAGTGCTTGTATGCATCGCCCAGGTTCAGCAGAATTTCCTGCCACACCTGCGCGGGATCTTTCTCAAACACGATCTTGGAATCGGCGGGCAAAGTAATCCAGGAACCGGTCTTCATCTCCGACTCCAACTGGCCAGGGCCCCAGCCCGAGTACCCGAGATAGGCGCGAAAGGAATCTTTGGTCGTCGGGCCGGTGAGGATCCGTTCGACCACGCCCATATCTCCGCCGAGGCACACCCCGTCAAACACATGGTGGGAATTTTCCGGCAGCTGGTCGACCCGGTATAGCAGCATGACGTGATTCGTCTGCACGGGCCCCCCGGCATAGAGCACATGACTCGCCCCTTCGATGATGGGCACCTGCGGGAGCGCTTCCGAGATAGACATGGCGGTCGGCCGATTGACCACGACACCGAGCGCGCCTTCATCCCCATGTTCACAGAGTAAGACCACGGTCTGGCGGAAATTCGGATCGCGCAGTTGGGGCGTCGCCACGAGGAAAATGCCCTTACCGAGTTCCATATCCATAAGAAGATCCTACCGTGCTCGCGTGCATGGCGCAAGCCTACGTTGAGAACGGCCGTTCAGCGACGGCCCGCGTTCGACGAGGGATTCCTACTTGTGATAGAGAGCGGGACGGCGATCGCCGAGCAGATCGTTGTAGCGGGTGAGCGCCTTGCTCCGCGCCTCGGTCGGATCGATGTCCACCACGGCCAGTTCTTCACGGTCGCGCGACGCGCGCTGCAGGATGACGCCACGGGAACTGACAACCTCGCTATTGCCGATAAAGGTGAGGGCATCTTTCCCGCCGCGCGCTTCGGTTCCGATGCGATTGCACGTGACGGCGAAGATGCGATTCTCCAAGCAACGCACCGGCATGGAGTCCGGACAATTCGGCAAGACCAAATTGGAGGGATGGCAGATGATGTCGGCTCCCATGAGGGCCAGAGTCCGCGCAGATTCTGGGAAGTACCAATCGAAGCAGATCATGACGCCGATCTTGGCGGACCCGATATCCCAGACGTGAAAGCCGGTATCTCCGGGGGCAAAGCAGAGCGTCTCTTCAAAAAACAGATGGCTCTTTCGATAGCAGCCGAGCAATCCTGACGGCCCGACGACCACCGCCGAATTATAACAGTGCGCCCCTGCCCGCTCCGGCAAGCCGGCTACAATATGCATGCGTCGGCGCTTGGCCACTTCCACGAGCATCTTCGTCGTCGGTCCATCCGGCACCGGCTCGGATAGCGTCAGTGCCTCCTCGGCCGACACAAACTGATACCCCGATGCACAGAGCTCCGGCAGGACCATGAGGTCGGCCTCGGTCTGTTCCAGCTTGGCACGAATCACCTCCAGGTTCTTCGCGACCTTGCCGAATTCCGGCTCATATTGGTAATACCCGACGCGCACTGCGCTCTCTCCCGCTCAAGCAAGAACGGGCAGGGTTGTTGCCCCCTGCCCGCTCCGAATACCCCGGCTGTCAACTGACAGCCGGCAAATCTGTGCTGTCGATGCGTTACTTCACTTCCGACAAATGCGTGACGGCACCTTCGGCGTGCTGCGTGGCCACATCGGCGTGACCAGCCTTCCCGTGCTCGACGGCTTCCTTAAGATGCTTGATGCCTTCGTCCAAGTGCGGATTCTTCACACCGGCCGCCTCGGCATGTTTGAGAGCGCCCTCGGCATGCTGCACCAGGGCATCGGCATGGCCTTGCTTGCCATGGGCCGCAGCTTCTTTCGCATGCTCGACGGCCTCTGCCACATGCTTGTTATCGGCCAACGCCAGACCGGTCATCACCGGACCGACAACGAACGCACTCACTGCCGCCAACATCACCAGGCTGCGACGAATAGAGATTGTCATAGTGGCCTCCCTCAGGGTTAGATAGGATTGCACAGATCAGTGCATAAAAATCGTGCGCTCATGAATTCACCTTACACAGCGCTTTTTTGACTGTCAAGAAGGTCGCGCCGACTCGTTGAACCCCAGAATTTTCTGTAAGCCTTGTATGTCTTTCTCTACCGGACAGGCGAAATCCCGGCTCCACTCCCACCAGGACCCCGGATAGTTGCGGACATTCTGATAGCCCACGAGCTTCAGAATGAAATAGAGCCAGGCCGATCGGACACCGCCGGTGCAATAGCAGACGATCTCCTGGGAATCCTGTATCCCCTTGTCCTGCAGGGAATCCTTGATGGCGACGAAATCCTTGATCGTCGCGTCCTTGTTGAGAAACGTGTTCCACGCGACATGGATGGCCGAAGGGATATGCCCGGGACGCGGAATCCCCGACACTTCCTTGCCGAGATACTCCTCCAGGCTGCGCGCATCCAGGACGGCCGTCTGCGGATGCGCCTGACGGACGATGAGCTTTAACTCATCCTTGGTCATCGCAACGCTCTTCACCGGCTTGGCTTTGAACGTGCCCGGCTTCGGCGTTTCACGGCCATGACCGAAGGGGCGCTTCTCCGCCGTCCACTTGACCCAGCCGCCGTCGAGCACCTTCAAGTTCTGATGCCCGAGATATTCCAGCATCCAGAACATGCGCCCTTCATCGCCCCAATTGTCGAAGGGATTGGAGTAGATGACCACTTCGCTGTCGTTGCTGATCCCCAACGCCGAGAGCTGCCGCTCGATCTGCGCGAGATCGGGATTCAGAAGCCCTTTCGGAATCGCATTCGGATCGCTGTATTCGTGCCAGGTCGAATGCACGGCACCGGGAATGTGGCCGCCGAATTCATAGGCCGACTTTCCCCGGACATCGACAATCACCAATCCCGGCTGCCCGAGCCGCTGTTGCAAGGTTTCCGTATCCATCAATAAAGGGTGTGTCATGTGGTTCCTTTGTTCGTACAGGATCAGCTCGCAGCCTTCACCTTGCAACTCGTTTCTTCTACTGGACGACTCAATGCGGTCTGCTGACGATTCTCCCGATCCAAGGCTGCTGCCAGTTTTTCAGAAAGAGGAAACTCCCGTTCGTAGATCACGAACCGATAGGGATCGTTCCCCGTCAGCCCATACTTGGTCCGGAGCATCTCGTGCTGCCCGTCCGTCAGAATGTGGTACTGCACCCGCGCCTTGAGAATCAAGCCCTCTGATTTAGGGGGGATACGATAGGCAAAACTGTACTCCCGGCTCGCCAGAGGCAGGAGCCGGTTGTCGTACAGTTCGAGAATGGCCGGCTGCCAGAGAATCCAGCGCCCCATGGTCGATTTCTGTTGGTCCAACACGTTCTTCTGCGCGTCCTCGACGGAAAACTCGATAGTAAAGTGCCGGTCGGGATCGCCGGTCGGGATCTTGTGGCCCGCGCCGGCATTGATCAGGTTCAGCGTAACGGCGATTTCGTCCCCTGGTTTGGGTTGCGGGGTGTCCGTCTTGACCTCGATCGCCACCGCCCGTTGAATCATGTCCGGATCATGCCCGCCCCGCCACAGATGCCGGCGGCCATGGCGAATGGGGCTATCCGGCGCCACCGGGCGAGTCACCTCGGGCATGTGGCAGCTCTGGCAAATGAAGCCCCGCTCCTGCATGAAGAACTTGCCTTCGTACTCGGCATAGGTCCCGCAAGGGCCTACATTGTAAAACTGGGCGGGACCTGAGACGACATTGTGACAGCGCTGACAGACCTGGGTCGTCCGGAAGTTCGGATCGAACTTCGTGGGATGCGGCGCGGCAGAATCTTCGAAGGGACCATAGATCACCCCGTCGCGCACATGGCAGGCGGCGCAGGTGACCGACTCCTTTTGATAGGCGGGATCATAGTGCGGGTTAGGCTCCTGCACCGCCTTTTCCACGCGGCCGCGCGGGATTTCCTTCACCAAGGTCGGCTGCTGATTTTCCAGCGGCGTGTGGCAGTTCAGGCAAACCCAGATGTTCTTGTCTTTCTTCCAGTAAGCCTGAAAAAACGGATCTTCATACGCCTTGGCATGGATGCTGGTCTTCCACTCGTCATAAATCTCGCGATGGCACTGTCCGCACGATTCGGCGCTTAGACTCGTCAAACCCTCGGGCACTTTCTGAAACGGAATCGCATGCGCATACTCATCGCGCAAACCGAATATCACGACGGGCTTGATCTCGGTGTAGTAGACGTAGATCGCAGCGGCCAGACCGACGACGCCCAACCCGATTTTCACCAGCCGCGTCATGATGCCAACAACCCGCGCACGTGGGCGTCCACCGAGGCCGCCAGAGCCGTGAGATTGTATCCCCCTTCGAGAGACGAAAGAATGCGCCCCTGCGCGTACGTCCTGGCAATACCGGCCACGATACCGGTCAACTCCGCATAACCCGCCTCGGTCAATCCCATACTGGCAAGCGGATCGTCTTTATGCGCATCGAATCCGGCTGAGATCATCACGAAGTCTGGCTTAAACTCCTCCGCCGCCGGCACCAGCACCTTGTGGAAGATGGCACGATACTCGTCGTCCCCCTCTCCCGCTTCCATCGGCACGTTGATCGTGTAGCCTTCCCCTGCGCCCCGGCCTCGCTCCGATTCGCGACCCGTACCGGGGTAGTGCGGAAATTGATGGGTGCTGAAAAACAGGACCGAGGGATCGTCTTCAAAACTGTGTTGCGTGCCATTGCCGTGATGCACGTCCCAATCGACGATCAGCACTCGGGAGAGGCCATGCTTCTTCTGGACATAGCGCGCCGCGATGGCCACATTGTTCAACAGACAAAACCCCATCGCGCGATTGGCTTCGGCATGGTGTCCCGGAGGCCGCACCGCGCAAAAGACATGCTCGACCTGCTTCGCCATCATCGCATCGACCGCGGCCAGCGCGCCTCCGGCCGCCAGATAGGCGGCGGTCAGCGAACCGGGAGACATGGACGTATCGGGATCGAGCGGCACGCGCCCGTTCGCAGGGGCGTGCTGCTTCAGCGACGCAAGGTAGGCTGCCGTGTGCACCTTCGTGATCCATTCATCTTCGGCCATGCGCGGCTCGATCCGCGTCAGCTGCGCCATCGTGCCGCTCAGTTCCAGTTGCCGGACAATCGCGCGCAGCCGGTTCGGCGACTCGGGATGGCCCATCCCCATGTCGTGTTCGAGGTACCGCGGATCGTAGACGAGTCCGGTCTTGCCCACACATGCTCCATCTTACTTAAAGGCTTCGCAGGGCGCTCAAAATGACTGTCCAGCAAGGCCGCAGCAAGCGAGAAGCCGAGGCGTACTTCTAGCACGTTGAGGCCTTGAGCGACGCGAGAACGAAGCTGGCAGACATTTTCAGCGTCCTGCCGAATCGTAGCACGCAGGAATCGGCATAGACAACGAGCGCCCGCCGCTGCTATCGTCAAAGGAACTGGAGGAGCCCCATGCCCAATCCCCGCATTGAACCGCTGAAGAGAGTGCTCGCGATTGAACCGACTGACGAGGTGGCCTGGTTCGGTCTCGGGAAAGCCTATATGGAAGACGGAAACTTCGAGGAAGCGGCCGAGGCCTTGCAGCAATGCGTCACAGTGAAGCCGACCTATTCTGCCGCCTACTATGCCCTCGCACAGTCGCTGCACAAACTCGGCCGGATCGACGAATGTCGCGCGGTGTCGGTCACCGGCATCGACGTGTCGACCAAAAACGGCGATGCGATGGTGACGAAGAATCTGGAAATGCTGAAGAGCTCGCTTCCCGCCTGACCGCTTAGAGCACCTGCCGAAAGGTCTCTTCCTGTAACTCTGTGAGCGGCGACAGCACACCGGGATTCTGCACCAGCATCCGGACACGGGGATAGCCTCGTTGCCGCTTCGGTCGTTCAACGAGATCGACGTTGGCCAGTCTCGTCCCTGCCTTCGACGGCAGTGGCTTCACATCCCACAAGGCAATCATGACGGCACTGAGCTGCCACACGAGATCGGAGCACTATCACCGAGCCAACGAATCTTACCTGTTGTTTTGTCCCTGAGCAGAATGGAGAACGGCCTTCGACCAGAAACTTATCGTCGTGAGGATGGGCCATCCCACTCTGAGAGAAGTGCGATGTGGCCTTTGCGCTTGGCCCGTTTCACATAGGCCGCGTCGGCCGTGAGATACAGCCCTTTCGTACGCATCGCCAGCACATGGTAGGCCGAATCGTAGAACGTCACCCCCTTCACCTCCCGCATATGCTCCAGTGTGGCGAAGGCATACTCCGCTTCCAGCGGAACTTCCTCAAAGTCATAGGCCAATAGCGCACTCATCAGCTCCATCGCCAAAGTCGGCTGCTTTAGCCCCAGCACATTCCCGACTTCGTACCGCCACAAGGCCGGGAGTTTGATTTCAACTCGATCAGCCAACACCGCATCCTGAAGCCGCCTGGATTGCGCCTGATCCGGCTCATTTTCTTTTTCCAACACCCACTTAAGGATGACCGACGCATCGGGCACCACTATCATCGCTCCGCCCTTGCCCGATCTCGCCGCACCGCAGCAGTAATTTCCTCTCCGCTCAGCGTCGCGCTGCGTTTTCTCAGCCGGTGAATGGCGTCGGTCGCATTCTGCCGCTTCCGGCTCAGCAACTCCTTGCGAAGGGCTTCATTGACCACTTGGCTTCGACGGCGAGGAGGCACTAGCCGAAACAGCTCTTCCCGAACTTGCTCGTCGATGGACACATTCAGTTTCACCATGACCACTTCCCTTCTAACAGGCATCCTACTTCTACGCCAAAACTGTACGCCTGGAGTTGGCGCCTAGTCAAGGATGCTGCAGACCTGATCCTGACACCCTCAGCCCTTCGCCAATGGGCCTGCGCCCACAACATTACAAAATGCTTCGAAACGCCTCGTATTGTCGTTCCATCAACAAGATTGAGGCACCCGGATTCTGCACCAGCATGCGGATGCGTGGATAGCCTCGCTGCCGCTTCGATCGTTCAACGAGATCGACATTGGCCAGTCTCGTACCAGCCTTTGACGGCAAGGGCTCGACATCCCACAGGGCAATCATGACGGCACTGAGATGCCGCAGCGTCGTCAAGAGTACCGTCACTGAACCGGCCAGCGCTTTGATGTCCAGCCGGATTTCTTCATGGCGGCTCGTCTTGTCTCCCAACAGGTCCGCACGGGGGACGGAGATACAGAGGACCACCGGATCGCAGTAGTCGGCCAACTGCTTCGCCTTCTGCCTGATGCGCGCGAGAATGCGATGGATCAGGATGACGCCCCGATCCTCCTCGTCGCCTTGCACATCGATCTCAGCCAGCCCCCGAACCGGCATCTGCCGGCGCTCGGCGGATCCCACCATGGCGGTCGCTTCGACAAAGAAACGCTCCCGACCCAGATAACATTCCAAATCGGCCGTTCGCGCCTGCGACTCCGGCAGAAAATTCACCCGCGCACCGACACGAATCAGCTGCGTGGCCAGCTCCAGTTCAGCCAGCGCGGACTCTCTGACACCGTAATCGTAGTGGGTAAGGCGAGGGACGAGGCGGCCTAAGCGAAGATGACTGGCTTCGTCGCCGCAATGCTGCTGAACCGTCGAACAGCGTTCTTCAAGATCGCGGGACAGCTCTTGTTCTTCCCGCTTCCAGACGGGCAGCGGGGCCTGATGGCCTTCCCGAAGATGGGTGACCAGCTTGAACGTTTTTCGAGGTCGAAACCGTGCCATGGCTCACACCGCTTCCGTCCCCTCATCATCATTGGACGCCAGCCCTAATGCCTCCGGTTGACGCTTCGCCACCTCTTCATACACCTCATCCAACCACCGGCTGGCACAGCCGAGCACTTCCCGAACCATCGGCTCAGGTTGCCCTGTGCGCTTGATGGCCCATTGAGTCACATACTCCAACAACGTCGCTCGTTCAAACTGTCTGGTCGACTGCGAGGCGATGGCCGACAATTCGCCCAGCCCTGTATTGATAATGCCCGCCACAATCTCCCGCGCATAGGAGGTGCTGGCCGTCACATATTGGATCGCCCGATTGAGTTCTTGATCGGTCATGCTCGAATCCTTTCCATCGGGATTTTCACATCCCGTCGGACCGCTGTCAACGCAACGCTGGCCAGATCATCTCCCTCTTTTTCTCCGCGCGTGACCAGCCTCCAATGGTATGATCCTGGCTCATTCACCCCTGCTTCACGAAGGAGAAGACGATGGCCGGCAGACTCTCTACGCGAACCGCTTCCTCATCGCGCCAACCCAAACCCAAGACGTTTTCGGATAAATGGGACCTGACCTATCTCGTCAAGAATCCCACGCGCCAGCTTGAGGCGCTCCTGGCCGAGTTGGAAGCGAAAGTGGTACAGATCGAAGCCGCCCGGCCTGGGCTTTCGCCGGCGATGCCCAACCAGGATCTTCTCGCCTTACTGCGGTGCAGCGAGGCCATCGCGCAAGGCTCATCCAGATTGGGCGCCTTTGCCTATCTCTGGTTTTCAGAAAACACCAAAGACGACGCGGCCCGCTCGTTCAAGACACAGGTCGAGGAACGGCTGACCGCTCTCAGCAACCGTCTCCTGTTCTTTGAACTCTGGTGGCAGAGCGTCGATGACACCAATGCCGCCCGCCTGATGGCCGATGCCGGCGACCTGCGTTATCACCTGGAAACTATCCGTCGGTTCAAGCCGCACACCCTGTCCGAGCCTGAAGAGAAAATCGTCAATCTGAAAAATGTGACCGGACGCAGCGCGATCCACACGCTCTACGACATCGTCACCAATGGATTCACCTTTACCCTGACGGTCGGCGGAAAGAAGAAGACGATGAACCGCGAGGGGTTGATGGCCTACATGCGCAGCCAGAAAGCCTCCGTGCGGCAGGCGGCCTATCAAGAACTCTACCGGGTGTTTTCAAGCCAGCGCGACCTGCTCGGCGAAATCTACAAAACACTCGTGAACGACTGGAAGTCGGAAAACCTCGGACTTCGCCACTTTGGTTCTCCCATTGCCACGCGCAACCTCGGCAACGATGTGCCCGACCAGGCCGTCAACGTGTTGCTCTCAGCCTGCGCCAAAAACGCCGACATCTTTCAAACCTACTTCAAACTGAAAGCCAAGATCTGCAAGATCACGCCGATGAACCGCTATCACCTCTATGCGCCCCACCGCACCGAGGCTAAGAAGTACAAGTATGCGGACGCGGCAAAGATGGTGCTGGAGGCCTATCGCGGATTCTCACCCCGCCTGGCCGATCTGGCAGAGCAGGTCTTCACAGACCGGCACATCGACGGCCCGACCCGTTCAGGGAAACTCGGCGGCGCCTACTGCTACAGCGTCGTCCCCGGCATGACGCCCTTTGTGATGCTGAACTACACCGGCGAAGCCCGCGACATCGCCACCATGGCTCATGAGCTGGGACATGCCGTCCATGGCATGATGGCCAAGGATCACTCCGTCTTTACCTTCCACTCGACGCTTCCGCTCGCGGAAACCGCCTCGGTCTTCGGTGAACGGATTCTCTCCGATGCGCTGATGTCTCAGGAGCGCAACAAGGCCGTTCGCCAGGGACTGCTGATCGGCCAGCTCGATGATATCTATGCGACGGTCTTGCGTCAGGCCTATTTCGTCCGCTTTGAAAAACTTGCGCACCAAATGGTGGGAGAAGGCGCCACGGGTGACCAGCTGGCAAAGGCCTACCTGGGCGAACTCCGCCAGCAGTTCGGCAAGGCCGTCAAAGTCCCGAATGAATTCCAGTGGGAATGGCTGAGCATCCCCCACATCTTCGCCAGCCCGTTCTATTGCTATGCCTACAGCTTCGGCAATCTGCTCGTGCTGGCCTTGTACCGCATGTACAAGGAACAGGGCGCGGCCTTCGTTCCCAAATACCTTGAACTCCTGGAGACCGGGGGATCTGAAGCTCCCCGGGATATCCTGGCCAAAGTGGGCGTCGACATGACCGCCGAAGCCTTCTGGCAATCAGGATTCGATACGATCCGTGAAATGGTCGTCCAACTGGAAACGACCCTTTCCTGATAAAGCGGCCACCTCAGGACAGCGAAACGCCCTACTCCTGGCTCACAGGAACAGGCTTGACAGAATCCCCCGTTGACCATATACTGAGAATGGTTATCATAATCGTTCATGGAGGTTCCCATGTACGTGTGCCTCTGCAACGGGATTACTGAATCGGATGTCCGTGAAGCCGGCCGGGCCGGCCATGTGACTCCCTGCTCTCTCAAAGCAAAATTCAAACTCAAAGGAAACGGCTGCTGCGGACGTTGCGCGAAGAACATTGGCGAGTTGGTCGAGATTGCCACGAGCGCGCACCACGCCCCCTCCCCTGACCGCGCGCGACGATAGCGGACGCGCGCTTCACTTCTCACCCCTCACCCGACTCCGCATACCAACGTGCCCACGGTCCACTCACCGGAGAAGAGGACCGCCTCGCTCCCCGTCACGTGTTGCCCGACACCCGCGGGGCGATACGAGGCTTGTAAATGTAGAATGTCCCCGTTTCGTTTCCCGGCAATTAGACATCACCATTCAGTTCGACTACATCAGTCTTGATCAGGCAGGAAAGCTATTTATCCGTGTCCTGGCAGGCTTCCAAGGGTACACTCGCCCGAGACGGTATGCGAAGTCGGTTAATGAACAGTTGTCTGATTCAAAACGCTGACACCCGGCGATTT
This sequence comes from Nitrospira sp., assembly GCA_030692565.1. NCBI lineage: Bacteria > Pseudomonadati > Nitrospirota > Nitrospiria > Nitrospirales > Nitrospiraceae > Nitrospira > Nitrospira sp. The sequence goes on along the minus strand of JAUYAO010000024.1, from coordinate 14,827 downwards.
TGCCACCGTCGTCCGCCAAGCGATAGTCAATCATTTCACGGGGTGACAAGATGAAAGCGATGTTTGATCGCGGCGCCAAGCTCCCTCTGCTACCGGCTGAGCCGGACGAGTGCGTGGATATTCTCAGCTTCGTGGTCACAAAAGCTGGATGGGAGGCGTTGAAGCATCGGCTTAAAATCTCCCAGTCGCATCGCGTTCGAATACTGACCCAGCTGATTTATGAATCAGCAATTAAACCAATAGAGCAAATAGGAAGCGCCTGGCATCACCTGCCTGGAAACCATGCCAAGGTCATCCTCTACCGAAAGCAGAAAGTGGCATTGCTCGGCTCCTTCAACCTCACCAAACCCTCACTAGGCGACAACATCGAGTGTTTCTCCCAAGTAGCCCCTGCCGACTACGATCGAATGGCAGATGAGTTTGACAGACTTTGGGAAAAGACCGAACAAAACAAGAAGGCCATTAAGACAAGAAGCACCATCGCCCAGGCAATAGCCGACACGCTCGACGATGGAGAAGAAGAGGAACTGGATGAGGAAACACCACTCTCTGAAGCTGAGACTACAGAGGGTCCGCGCAGACCCTGGCCTTTCCAAGAAGATATCATCAAGCAAGTGATGGCTTGGCTGAAAACAGAAAAAGATGCCGACTTAGGCAGAATCGTCAAGTTGCCAACGGGGGCAGGCAAGACGCTGGTGGCGGCTGAGGTTATCCGCAGGTTACTGGAGCAAAAACCTCAAGCACGCATCCTCTGGGTTTGTCATCGAGTCGAGCTGCTTCGGCAAAGCTGGTTGAGCATTCGTGATCAGATCAATGGCGCTATACCCCCAGCAGCGTGGTTTGTACCTCAGCATATAGAAGATGAGTCAAGCATCAGAGACCGGAAAGAGTTCTGCCGAAGCAAGTTTTGCCAGGTTGTCTTCTGTACGCAAGGAATGCTGCCGCACCTTCTCAGACACAATCGGCAGAATCATTTCGATTTGACGGTCATTGATGAATGCCATCGGTTCCACCCCCGGTCCACATGGTATCGTAAGCTGTCTAAGTACTGCAGCGATCAGAGCATTCCACGGCTTGGTCTCACGGCAACACCGCTGGCACCAGAAAAGCGTGGATTCGGCAAATACTGGGCCGAGACTATGTTCGGCAACAACGTCTCAAAGGAAGCTCTTATACGAGATGGGTTTCTCAGTCGGTTCAACCGAGAGCTAACGAAGCGCCGGCCAACAAATCATACTTTTGTCATCAGTCAGCCAGATGCCAAGCCTGAGCGCAATGAGAGAGAGCTTTTGACACGAATCAGGGAATTCAACAACGACAACGTAAACATGGAGGTCGCAAGGGCATGGCAGGAATATAGAGGCCAACGACAACGTATCCTCTGCTTCGCAGTTACGATCGACCATGCGGAGACGCTAAAGAGCACGTATTTCGCTAAAGATGACAGCGTGAGAGTGGCCCACAGTGGGCTGACGACAGAAAGTCGCAAGAACCTGATCTGGTTCAAGGACTCTGACTCGTCTGAGTCGCGGATGCTCATATCGGTCCTGATGTTGGCTGAGGGAATCGATCTGCCGAAGACGGATTGTCTCTTCATGGTCCGGCCCACATTCAGCCCTGAGTTGTACCAACAGATGATTGGCCGCGGCTTACGCGGGCTAAAGGCCGAGGGCACTGAGGATTGTGCGGTCGTCGACTTCACTTCCCAGTATGTGGATCGGAGGGGGAAAGTCCTGACCTTCACCCAGATCGCGACCAACATCGAGAACGACGGGCTAGCGGAAACAGATGGAGCCGTGTCCGAAGAAGACGAAGAACCAGACGATCTCGATGCGTCAGGAATGATCGAAACAGTGAAAAGCTTGCGGGAAACAGTGAATGATTTGCGGGACAAAGAAGGGATAACTATCCACGACGCTTGCGAGGAGCTTGCTCAGGAACTGGACTATACCGCTCACACGCTCGTCAACTACTACCACACGAAAGCCGATAACTACCCGCTTGGGTGGGAAGACCCAGAGACCGATCCCGCAGAACAGTCGAACGATAGTAACACTGCAGCCGACCGTGGCTCGGAAATGAATGGGCTACGAGCCGTCACTCACAACACGCCAGCAAACGAGCCAACTGGGTCCAGGGGAAATGTCACAACGAACAAACTCCTGGACCTCCGGGCTCACGATTATCAACAATTCGAAAAGATTGCCTCCCTGACAGACGTGGCATCGAGTACGTTGAGGTCATACTGTAGCGATCAGGAAAACTTCAAACGATGGAAAGCCAACAACAAGGATAAAATGGATCAAGTGCGAGTCATCCTAGCTGAGTTTCTCGCACGACATAGCGACGCAGCTTAACACTGGGGGAGACTGAGAAAGAGCCCAATAAGGAAAAGAGATGGGGTCATAGGAAAAGAGATGGGGTCATTGCTTGACTTTGCACTACTCCCGCTTCTGTGCTTGTTGAAGTCGGAGCAAAATCGATTCAAGCGCGCACGGAAGATTGTTTATCGAAGTGCAAAATCAAGCAATGACCCCGCTCCATTCTCATGACGCGCCCGGCGCGAGCAAAAAGTTGAAGTCGGCTTTGGTCAGCACCCCTTGCCCGGAGCCGCGCACGACGCCGCGCATGACGGCGTCGTACAGCTCGAGTTTCCGCTGCTTGAGCGCCATCATCTTTTCCTCGATGCTATGGCGCATGAGAATTCGCACGATGGTGACGGTTCGCTGTTGCCCGATGCGGTGTGCGCGATCCGACGCCTGGTTTTCCACCGCTGGATTCCACCAGGGGTCCAGATGAAACACATAGGTCGCTTTGGTGAGATTCAGCCCCTGGCCCCCCGCCTTGAGACTCAAGAGGAACACGCTCGGCTGTTCGCCGCCCTGAAACGCCGCGACGCGGGTCTTCCGCGCGGGCGCCGCCGTGGAGCCGTCCAGCCGGTGATACGGCAACGAGTGTCTGACGCAGACCTCCTCCACCAGATCGAGAAAGCTGGTGAACTGGGAAAACACCAGAGCACTATGCCCCTCGTCCAGCAATACTTGTAGCCGCTCCACCAAGAAACTAAGTTTGGGTGAAGGCTCGTCGGCCCGGTTCGTTAGGAGGCGGGGAGACAGGCAGACCTGGCGGAGTTTGAGGATCGCCGTCAGCGCGATGAACTGGGCCTGGCCGGACGTCTTGGTGCGGTAGGCGTCGTCGATCGTGGTGCGGACCTGCGCGACCGTCTGCTGGTACAGCGCCTTTTGCCGATCGGTCAAGTCGAGGAACACCTCGCTCTCGATCTTCGGCGGCAAGTCATGGAGGATCTCCGCCTTGGTCCGCCGCAAGATAAAGGGCCTGGTCCGGCGAAGCAGCCGCTCCAGCGCGACGCCCTGGACACGTTTGAGACCGGCCTTGAACCGATCGTACTCGCCGAGCAGTCCCGGCATGCAGAGATCGATCACGGAAAAGTACTCGCCGAGATGGTTTTCGAGCGGAGTGCCGGTCAGCGAAATCTTAAAGCGTCCGGTGAGACGGCGGGCGGCGCCCGTCGTGTTGGCCTGAATATTCTTCACCGCCTGCGCCTCGTCGAACACGATGACATGAAACGGCATGCGTTCCAATCGATCGATGTCCCGCCGAACCAGCCCATAGGTCGTGATGACGACCTCGCCATCCTTGGCATCGAGCGTCCGCTCGCTGCCGCTGTAGACATGGACCTTCAAGCCTGGCGCAAAGCGCGCCAGTTCCTGCTCCCAGTTGAAGAGGAGACTCGTCGGTACGACGACCAGATGAGGCCCCTTCACGCCCGCCGACGTCTTGATGCGCCCGTCCTGAATGGCGGCCAGGAGACAGATGGCCTGAAGGGTCTTGCCCAGTCCCATGTCGTCCGCCAAACAGGCGCCGAAACGGTGCTCATAGAGAAAGGCGAGCCAGGCATAGCCGTCCTGCTGATAGGGGCGAAGCGTGGCCTGTACTCCTGTCGGCAGAGGCCGTGCGGTAATCCTCGTGAATCCCAGAAGGCGCGCGAGTATGGCCTCGTCTTCAGCAGGCAACGAAACCGTAATGCCCTGCTCGCGCAACGCCAGCCAATCGAGGATCTGCAGACGCGGCACTCGCACGATCTTGCTGGCACCCCGACCCGCTTGCGCCTCTCCGGTCAGGGCGAAGATCGCGCGCAACTGTTCCAGCGTCTGTCGATCCAACACCCGCAACCGGCCTTCGGCGTCGATCAGCCCTCCCTGATGGAGGGCGGCCCGCCACTCCGCTTCGTCCAACACCACGCCGTCGCACCGGATTTCCGGACGGATTTCAAACCAATCGATCCCGGCCCCTTCCGGCTCGACATGCTCTACATGAGCAGAACATTCCCATCGAGAGGACTTGAGGGGCTTATCCTCGTACAGCACTTCGATCCCGGCGGTCGTGAGCCTGTCCAAGAGGTCCGGCAAACCTTGGAACAACCGCGGCCCGTCGATCACCATTTCGTCACATCGCCGCATACCGCGAAAGATTTCCGGGCCGAATACGTCAAAGGGAATCCTGTAGAGCCACACCTCGCGAACCTTGTCCACGGACTGCAGTTCCCATCGCCCTGCGCGAATCTGTAGCCGCACATCCGCCCGGGCATAGCCAGACAGATGCTGCTTGAGCCACTGCGCGGCCTCGTCACTGACGGCGCGTGGCCAGTCCTCCAGGCCGAGAATCATTTTGATCCGCTGGTCTCGCTCCTTGGCCTCGTGCACAGAAAGAAGGCTGAAGAACGTGTCGTACAGCACGGCCTTTCGTTTCTGCGAGCGCAACGCGCCGGACACGGCGCGCCCTTGCTCCAACGCCGCGATGAACCCAAAGGTTGAGACGCTTGGCGCAAACCGGACATCCCCGCGACGGCATTGCGCCTGCAGCGTCCATGATGCGGGCGGAAGGTCTTCGTCGCCGGACGGAGGCTTCAAAATCAGGGTGCAGGACAGCGCGTCATCAGCAGAAGGCAAGGCCGGGCGATGCACCGACACGTCCTGGCCCGCTACTTTTAAGATGAGGTCGCGCACAATCCGGTTGATCTGTTTGTGAACTACCTCGATTTGCGCGGACTGAAACTCCTCCAGCGACAGCGTGAACTCCATCTCCTCGTCGGCGCCTTGCCATCGCCCAAACCCGGACTGGCCCGATAACGGCACCGCGCGGAATCCTGCATCGAAATCGGCATAGGGACCGAGGAACGGCTCGCCCCCCTTGAAGCGTTGCCGCAGGGAACAGAACGAATCCCATCCCTGTTCGTCCTTCAAATAGAGCAGCCGCCCGCCGCTCAGATCGGCCACAAACGTCCTGAAGCGGACGATCCGTTCGAGCGGGACCTCATCGGCAAGGCAGACAGCGCGAACTCTGATCTGGCCGCCGGCGAAATCGATCTCCGTCTTACTCCGGCACTTGACCGACTGGTTCCACTGAAGCGGAATCGATTCGTCTCCCGTGACCAGCACGATCGGATAGGGACTGTCGTGCCCCCTGAGATAACGGAACAAGGGGTCTTCCCCGAACCCGGACATGAACCAGGACGCATCGAGCAGAGGAACCAGTTCGGAGGGAATCTCAGAGCCCCATCCCCCGGAGAGCGGCACGCCATTCTTATGGATCAGGAGCTGCGGAGGCAGGTGACGGGCATCAATGACGATCTCATAGGCCGATCCCTTGCGTGCCGCTCCGGTGGGAGCCGGCCCTGGCGCCCTGGCCTGCTCCGGGATGCTGCCAAGCAACTCCGCTCGGAGCCCAGGCAGCTCACTGTGGTGCCCGCCCGGCAATCTGAACAATTCCGGTGAGAGTAGGTGCTTGGTCGTAAAGTAGGCGCACAGCACATGTTTGCACAACCCGTCGGGGCCCCAGGCCGGACAATCGCAGGAGGCCGAGAGAAATCCGTCGATGATGGAAAAGACGACCTCGTAAAGTCTGGTCCCTTCCACCTCCGCCGTCAGCGTCGCACGGTCCTGACTCCACGCATAATGCTGAAGCCGCTGCTCTTGGTAATAGTTGTACCCCTTGACGACAGAGGCCTTCGGCGCCAACGTGTAAACCGTGTTGGCAGAAATGGCGCGAAATGCGGCAAGGAGCGCGAATGATTCGGGGGCAGGACTCGGAGCGACAATCCCATGTCCGGACATGGGACTATCCCCCTGCCCGCGACGGGATGAGGTCTTCTTCCGCATATCGCATCACTATAAGCGTGAGAGAGGAACAGCGGCAAGGTAGGGAGATAGTTCCATCGTGCGAACCGGCTGTTCGCAACTCGTCGTGGAGACCACACGGAAGAGCTTACTTGGCAGAACCGGCCTTAAATCTCGTGGCGACTTCGGCGACACGCCGGCCCAACGCTTTGGCGTCGGCCAACTCCTTGTTGTCGATACCCGGACTATCGCCTTCCGTGGTGGCAGAGGCGCCGAAGGCCCCGCCGCCACTGACCACGATCATTTGATTCCCGAGCATCGCCGCCAGAATAGTCAGCATCGTCACTTCTTTGCCGCTCGAGATCTGCCCACCCGTGGCGAAGGCCGCCCCGACCTTATTTTTCATCTTGAAGTCCGGAAAGACCCCGAACTTAAACTGCCAATTATCGAAGAAGGTCTTCACCTCGCCCGACATATTGGACCAGTAGACCGGCGAGCCGACGATAACCGCATCCGATGAAAACAAATCATCCGCCGTGACCTGCCCGACTCGCTTCATCACAACCACGGTCCCGGGAAGGTTTTTCGCGCCTTCGACCACAGCTTCAGCCATCCGTTCAGTGTTCCCTGAAAGCGAATGGTACGCGACCAGAACTTTGACAGGAACGAGGGAGGGCTCATCCGCAGAGGCCGGACTTACCCCGATAATGGCGATGAAAATAAGAAGACAGACGGCCAGAGGACCTGGCAAGCAACGTATTGAAAGAGCGGTAGGCACCGGACCTATCGATTCGCAGCAATCCCTATGACCAGCAAGGAACAGAAACCGGATCACCGACGAAACGTTTCCTCTTCCATCCGCTCTTCGACGGAGACATCCGTGAGGGCTCCGCGATACTCGCAACGATGACAGCGCACGCGCCAGGCTTCAATCCATTTTTCCTGGACGTACGACTGGCGGCAGCTCGGACACACAAACACCCCTTTGACGTAATGAACCTTGCGAACTTCCTTCATGCGGGCCTCCAGGCTGAGATGGCCGAGGATGGCACAGGTCTCCTCGGGATTGCAAGACGGCCAACCCCGCCCGCGTTTCCTATATTGTTCCACGCCATCATGCGACAGCCATACCTTGACTGCCACCATGCCGGCCAGTACCATGCCCCCATGTTCATTCGCGTGATCCTGATTGCGTTCGTGGTGCTCAGCCTGGCCGGTCCATTCAACGGAGACGCCACGCCGCCGGCCGGCAGTCCCGCTGCGCGGCTGATCCCTGTGAAAACCCCTTCAGGGACCGTCGTGCAAGCCGAAATCGCCGACACCCCCCTGAAGCGCGCCGCCGGATTGATGTACCGCGATCATCTCAAGAAGGACCATGGCATGATGTTCTTCTTCGACCAGGCCCAGGAATGGACCTTCTGGATGAAGAACACCCTGATCGCGCTTGATCTGATTTGGATGGATGATAAAAAACGCGTCATCCACATCGAGCGGAACGTGCCGATTTGCACGAGAACGGATGATTCCTGCCCCCAGTACCGCCCGAACGACGGGGCGATGTATGTACTGGAGATTGCCGCCGGAACCGTGGATGCATTGAAGATCGAGAAGGGCACAAAACTGCAGTTTGCGAATCCGTAAGACCTGCGGACCAGCCGGCCGCTATTTTCCCTGCCACGCCCGAATACGCCGCGCCGAGATCACCCCGTCGACCCGTTCAATCGCCTTCAGCACCTGATTGATGTGCTTCGTGTCATTGACTTCGACGACAAAATCCAACACCGCCTTCCGGTCTTCACGCGTCGCGATTTCCGCCCGGCTGATGTTCGCCTGACATTCCGCAATTGCGGATGATACATTCGCCAACACCCCGGTCTTGTCGACCGCCATCACCGACACTTTCACCGGGTGCGACCCCGGCGTCGCCGTATCCCATTCCACCTCGACCAGCCGTTCCCGATCGTAATCCAGCGCTTCCAGATTGGGGCAATCGACGGAATGGATCGTCAGCCCTCGGCCGCGCGTGATGTACCCGAGAATCCGATCCCCCGGCACCGGATTACAGCAACGGGAGAGCTGCATCAAAAGATCGCGCGCGCCTTTGACGCGTACGCCTTTGTCGTCGGATTTGCCGACCGGGGTCTTCGGTGTCGAAACCGGCACTGCAGCTCCCGGCGACGGCGTCACCAGCTTCGCAATCACCTCTGCCGTCGCAAGATGGCCGAATCCCACCGCCGCCATCAGTTCGTCGAGCGTGTCATGCCCGAGCTGCCGCGCCACCTCCAATAGTTGCTCCGACCGCAGCATCTGCGCCGGCGCAAACGAGTGGCGCCGCAACTCCGACTCCAAGAGACGCCGCCCGATGTCGATGCTGCGCGTTTGTTCTTCGGCTTTGACCCAATGTTTGATTTTTGTCTTGGCGCGCGAGGTCCGGACGAACTTGAGCCAGTCTTTATGCGGCGTCTGGTTCGGCGACGTGAGGATTTCAACCGTATCCCCGCTCGTCACTTGATGCTTTAAAGGCACAATCTTGCCGTTGACCTTGGCCCCGACACAATGATCGCCGACTTCCGTATGAATGGCATAAGCGAAGTCGACCGGCGTGGATCCCTTGGGCAGTTCCTTCACGATCCCCTTGGGCGTAAACACGTAGACCACGTCGTGAAACAACTCGAGCTTGACGGAATCCATGAACTGACGGTTGTCCGGCAAATCGGTGTGCCACTCGACAAACTGGCGCAGCCAGCCGAACGCCTTGCTATCCTTCTCGGCAACTTTGTCCTGTTCTTTGTATTTCCAATGCGCCGCGATCCCGTATTCAGCCACGCGATGCATTTCGTCGGTTCGAATCTGGAACTCGACGTGCTCGCCTTTCGGCCCGACCACCGTCGTGTGCAGGGATTGATAGAGGTTGGATTTGGGAATCGCGATATAGTCCTTGAACCGGCCTGGCAGCGGGCGCCAGAGCGAATGGATCACCCCGAGCAAGGCGTAACAGTTCATCTTCGTATCGGTGATGATCCGCAAGGCCGTGAGGTCGTAGACTTCCTCAAAGGAAATATCCTGCTTATTCATCTTCTGATAGATGCCGTACAGATGCTTCGGGCGCCCGTACACCGTCCCCTGCAACCCGACGTCGGTCAGCGCCTTTTCGACCAGATCGCGCACTTCCTGAATGTACTGTTCCCGGTCTTCATCGCGCTTCGCGACGCGCACCCGCAGCATTTCGTACACATCAGGCTTGAGGTGCTTGAGACACAAGTCTTCCAGTTCGTTTTTCACCCACCCGATCCCGATCCGGTTCGCGAGCGGGGCATAAATCTCCAGGGTCTCCTGGGCAATCTCCAGGCGTTTGGCCTCGCTCAAATGTTCGAGCGTCCGCATATTGTGGAGGCGATCCGCCAGCTTGATGATGACGACGCGGATATCGTCCGCCATCGACAGGACCATCTTGCGAAAATTCTCCGCCTGCTTCTCTTCATAGCTCCGGAACGTGATCTTGCCGATCTTGGTCACTCCGTCGACCAGATGGACCACTTCTTTCCCGAACTCGCGCTCCAGCTCGGCCGGCGTCGCTACCGTGTCTTCTAAGGTGTCGTGCAGCAGTCCCGCCACCACCGCCGCCACATCGGTCTTAAGCAGCGTCAGCACGCCGGCGACGGCGACCGGATGCTGCACGTAGGGCTCGCCGGAACGGCGCGTTTGACCCTCATGCGCTTTGGCGGAAAAGTCATAGGCCTTGCGCACCAGACTGAGGTCGGCCTCCGGCTGATAGCTCCGCACACGGTCGAGGAGCTGATCGATATCGGTGACGGTTTCGTAGACCATCGACGCGTTACTCCCTCGCCGTCGCGCGCATATCCCGGATGCGCAATTGAATGCGGTCGTGCCCGTTCCAGTGATTGATCTCTGGCGTAAAAGCCAGATCCACCGGCTGGTTGAGCGTCAGGCCCTGTTCCGACAATGACTTCATGCCAAACCCGATACTGTCGAACGGCAGCGACCGCCCCTGCCGGACCGTCATTTTCAAATGTTTCTCGCCGACGACGCGCGCCTCCATGATCGCCAATCCCTTCACGGCAAACATCGGTTCAGGATTCCCCGCCCCGAATGGATGCAGCGATCCGATTTCCTGGATGAGGCGCATATTGACTTCCGTTAGCGACACTTCAGAGTCGAGGTGCAGCGTAGGGACCACATTTCCCGTCGAGGACCAGGCTCCAGCCACCGCCGCGAACCGTGCTTGGAATTCCGGCAATCGAGATTCGTGAATCGTCATCCCCGCTGCGCTGGGGTGCCCGCCGAAAGCCACGAGCAGATCCTTGCACGAGGCCAAGGCTTGATAGAGATCAAATCCTGGGATGGTCCTGGCCGATCCTTTGCCGATCCCCTGCTCATTGATGGCCATCACAATCGCCGGGCGATGATAGCGCTCCATCAACCGCGCGGCCACAATCCCCACCACACCGAGATGCCAACCGCGGGACGCCAGGACAATCGCCGCCGGCACCTCGCCACCCTCAAGCATCGCGACGGCCTCCCGCATGATCTCAGCTTCAAGATCCTGCCGGCGCCGATTGAGTTGTTCAAGCTCCTGTGCGAGTTGCATCGCCTCCGATTCGGACTCGGTGGTCAGCAACTGTACACCTTTGATCGCATGATCCAAGCGCCCTGCCGCATTCAGCCTGGGCCCGAGCTTGAATCCCACCGTCTCCGAAGTGCACTCGCGAGTGACTCCGGCGACCTGCTTCAACGCGCGAATCCCGCAGCGCGTCCCACGCGACAATTGCCGCAAGCCTTCCTGAACAAATCCCCGATTCTCATCCTGCAACGGCACGACATCGGCGATCGTCGACAAGGCCACCAGATCCAGCAGCGAGTCGAGCGCCACCGTTCCCTGACCGTAGCGCTGCCGGTAGGCATCGGCCACCTTATAGGCTAATCCACCGGAGCAGAGCCCGCGGAACGGATAGCGCGCCTCCCGCCGATGGGGATTCATGACCGCCAGCGCCGGCGGCATTTGCTCATCCGTCTGATGGTGGTCGGTCACAATGACATCCATCCCCAACTGATTGGCGACGGCTATTTCATGGTGTGAGGTGGTCCCGCAATCCGAGGTGACCAGCAGCTTCACCCCCTCCGCGGCCAGCGCCCGCACCGCCCCTTCATTCAGCCCGTATCCCTCCCGAACCCGATGCGGCACATAGGCTTGTGCGTTGGCGCCGAGCCCGCGGAAGAACGAATAATAAATACTCGTAGCCGACATACCATCCACATCGTAGTCGCCATAGAAACAGACCCGCTCACTATGCTGCACGGCATAGTGCAATCGATCGATGGCCGCTTCGATGTCGGGGATCAAAAAGGGATCGTGCGCACGGAGCGGGGTCATCCAGGCGGTGGCTTCATCAGGCGTGGTGACGCCGCGCGCTAACAGTAGGCCTGCCGTCGCAGGCGAGATCGACAAGGCCCGGGCCAATGTCGCCCGCCGGCCGGGATCGATATCACGAAACACCCAAAGCTTAGACGTCATCCATGCCTCGGTACGGGCTACAGGCGAATAGGGTCAACGGGTCGGATACCGCGGATGGTAAATGCTCACCATCCCTTTGTCAAACCATGCGAAAACGGTCGACACAGAGAAGGCCGGAGGCAGATCATGTACCGGACGGAGAGGACAATAAGGCCAGCGGAGTGAGGAAAATGAAGAAGGGGAACGCGAACCGGTCGTTCGCTATTCCCCCCCCTTTTGCACGTAGTTCTTGACAAACTCTTCAGCGTTCTTTTCGAGAACCTCGTCGATCTCATCGACGAGCTTGTCGATATCTTCCGTGAGCTTCTTCCCGGCCTCAACGACCTTCGGATTCGCCTTGACCTCGTCTTTCGACTGAGGCTCGCGTTTCGGCTCCTGCTTGCGCTCCTGTTTTTCCATCCGAGCACCTCCCGTAGTTCAGGGAAACTCTCGTGGACCAGCGCATCGCGTGATCCCTTGCGATCACCTTACCCTAGGGTTATTTCAGCCGTCAAGCCGAACGCACAAGCGTGACAAGCAAGACGTGCGCGACAAGCGTGACAGGCGAGAAACGCGAGACTCGGTGGCTGGGGTATCAAATCGAGTCTCGCCTGTCCTGCCCGTCTCGCTATTTCACAATCAGCGACACAATGAGCAACGCCACGATGTTGATGACTTTGATCATCGGATTGATCGCCGGACCGGCCGTGTCCTTATAGGGATCTCCGACCGTATCGCCGGTCACAGCAGCTTTGTGAGTATCGCTGCCCTTCAGGCCCTGCTCTTCAATGTACTTCTTGGCATTGTCCCAGGCACCACCGCCGCTCGTCATCGAGATCGCCACGAACAAACCGGTCACGATGCTACCGACCAGCATGCCGCCCAAGGCCTGCGGGCCTAGGATCACACCAACCAGAATCGGAGAGATCACCGGGATCAACCCCGGTACCATCATCTTCTTGATCGCCGCCTGCGTCACGATATCCACGCAGGTGCCATATTCCGGCTTGCCGGTTCCCTCCATGATGCCCTTGATGGTCCGGAACTGCCTGCGCACTTCTTCCACCACGAGACCGGCCGCCTCTCCCACCGCTTTCATACAGAGGGCGCCAAAAATAAACGGCAGCATCCCACCCAGGAACAATCCCACCAGGACAGAGGGATTGGAAAGGTCAAACGTGCTCGCTCCCGCCCCTTTTGCGACCTCACGCGCGTATTCGGCAAACAACACCACCGCCGCAAGACCGGCCGAACCGATCGCGTAACCCTTCGTGACCGCTTTAGTCGTATTCCCGACCGCATCCAATGGATCGGTGATGTCCCGCACCTCTTTGCCGAGGTGAGCCATCTCCGCAATCCCGCCCGCGTTATCTGTGATCGGACCAAAGGCATCGATCGCCACCACGATCCCGGCCATCGACAACATCGACACTGCCGCCACGGCCACGCCGTACAAACCTCCCGAGGCCGCGCCGCCGCAAATCGAATAGCTCGTCAGAATCGCCGCTCCGATCACCACGACCGGCCAGGCCGTCGCCTCCATCCCCACCGCCAGTCCGGCGATGATGTTCGTCGCATGGCCTGTTTCACTGGCCTTGGCAATGGCCTTCACCGGCGCATAACTCTTTGAGGTGTAGTAATCGGTGATAAAGACGAGGGCGAGAGTCACCGCCAAGCCGATCAACGCCGCCATGTAGTAACTCATCCCACTCACGCCACCCACGCCGGCCATGATCGTATTCGTCACGGGGTAAAATGCGACCGCGGCAATGCCGCCCGCCACAAATAGACCCTTGTAGAGCGCCGGCATAATCTCGCCACCGGGGCTTACTTTGACGAAGAGAATCCCGATGATCGTCGCAAAGATCGTGACGCCGCCGAGGGCGAGCGGATAAAGAATCGGCGCGCTGTTTCCATTGAATAAGGTGAAGGCCAAGACCATCGCCGCTACCGTCGTCACCGCATAGGTCTCGAACAGGTCCGCGGCCATACCCGCGCAATCGCCGACGTTGTCACCCACGTTGTCTGCGATGACCGCCGGATTGCGGGGATCGTCTTCCGGAATACCGGCCTCGACTTTCCCGACGAGATCCGCGCCCACGTCCGCCGCTTTGGTATAAATACCGCCACCGACTCGCGCAAAGACTGAAATCAGGCTGCCGCCGAATCCCAGACTCAGCAAGGCATGAATCGCCTTCTCCTGTCCTGAAATCTGCGAGGCCACCGTGTAGAAAAGAGTAATGGCCAGTAGACCTAACCCGATCAGCAACAGCCCGGTCACTGCGCCACCACGGAATGCGACCGTCAGCGCCGCATTCATTCCTTTATGGGCCGCCTGCGCCGTCCGCACGTTGGCCCGCACCGCGATAATCATCCCCACATAGCCGGCTAGCGAGGACGCGCCGGCACCGATCAAAAATCCGACCGCAGTCAGCAAGCCGAATTTATCGGAGAACGCCCCCGCTCCCCACAACATAACGAAGAGCACGGCGGCAACGACGCCGACGGTTCGATATTGTCGATTCAGATAGGCACTCGCGCCTTCTTGAATCGCCTTCGCAATTTCCTGCATTTTGGGATTACCGGCGTCGAGTTTGAACACCCACATCGCCAGATAGAGACCGTAGGCAATACCAGTGACGGCTGCGATCAATGCAAAAGTAACGATGGCTGAGTCGCTCACGGGATACCCTCCTAGTGGTTAAACGACCATTGAATGTCGCTCAATTCCCCGTGGCTTCAACCCATCCGAAGGACACTTCGAGAAGAAGTCCGCAGGGTGGTGCAGGTGCCGCTATGGTGCTAACTAGCCGAAAAACTTGGCTAGTCTATACAGGTGGCTGAAAGGGATCAAGGTGAAAGATGGGGGGATTGGGAAGGGATCTCGGTGGACATGCCCAATGAATGACTAACTGATGAGGGACCCAGTACTCGCTCAATGATGTTTACAGCAGCGCTGGACTTCGGTGTAGGCGGGAAGCTTGCTTACATTCTGGAGTGTCAGTCGCCCTCCCCAAACCAGACTTGTTCCAGCATCTTACTCAGCGGTCAGTAATATAGACAACACATGCTGATTGTGGCATACTCCGTTCCGCTATGACGCGAGACGGACGAACACTGGACCACAGCACCTTGGAGACCATCAGAAAGATGGCCGTTGAGCGCGTGCGCGAGGGCG
>JAUYAO010000023.1 GCA_030692565.1 Nitrospira sp. | reverse complement strand
CGTCCGGTCAAGCCGACCTCGGCTCATCCGTGGCGCAAACGCCTGCTGCCGGAAGGGACAACACGCGCGGCGGCGGGCATCGCCTAAACCGGACATTTCTACTATGGGAGAAAGAGGACATTTCTACTGTGGCTTGACATTCCAGTTGCAGGATGTTGAAAAGTTTGGTACGTGATGGGAAGACGTGTGAGCTGAATAGGGAGATGTTATGGCGAAATCGTTGATCATCGTTGAGTCGCCGACCAAGGCGAGAACGATTACGAAATATCTGGGCCGCGGGTATACCGTGATGGCCTCGGTCGGCCATATCAAAGATCTCCCGACGAGTAAGTTGGGCGTTGACCTCGAACACGATTTCGAACCGCAGTATGTGACCATCAAGGGCAAGGCAAAAGTTCTTGCCGATATCAAAAAGAAAGCCGAAGAAGCCGACAAAATTTTCCTGGCGCCCGATCCTGATCGTGAAGGGGAGGCGATTGCCTGGCATTTGGAGCAGGAGTTGCTCGGCAAGTCCAAAAAGAAACAAGGCGGAAAGATCTTTCGCGTCTTGTTCAATGAGATCACCAAGACGGCGGTCAAGCGGGCGCTCGAGTCGCCCGGTGAAATCGACATGAATCTGGTCAACGCCCAGCAGGCCCGCCGCATCCTGGACCGCATCGTCGGGTATCAAGGCAGTCAGCTCTTGTGGACCAAAGTTCGGCGCGGGCTCAGCATGGGGCGCGTGCAGTCGGTCGCCATGCGGTTGATCTGCGAACGCGAAGCGGAACGGGAGGCCTTCAGGACCGAAGAATACTGGTCGATCGTCGCGTTGTTGTCCGGCGCCAATCCGCCCTCATTCGAAGCCAAGCTCCATAGCATCAATGGGGAAGCCGCGTCGATCGAGAACGGCGAGCAAGCGGCTCGAGTCGTCGACCACATTCAAGGGAAAACGTTTGTCGTTGAATCCATCGAGCGTCGGGAGAAGAAGCGGAACCCCGTGGCGCCGTTCATCACCAGCCGTCTCCAGCAGGAAGCCTCCAGGAAGTTGCATTTCTCGCCCAAGAAAACCATGACCCTCGCGCAGCAGCTCTACGAAGGTATGGAGATCGGGGCTGAGGGGGCTACGGGTTTGATTACCTATATGAGAACCGACTCGCCGCGTATTTCCAATGAGGCGATGACCGAAGCACGGGAAGTCATCCAGGCACGATTCGGATCGGAGTATCTTCCGTCGGCGCCGAACATCTATAAGACTCAGAAGGCCGCACAGGAAGCGCACGAAGCCGTCAGGCCCACCTCGGCGGCTCGCGATCCGGAATCGATTCGCCAGTATCTCGACCAGGATCAATACAATCTCTATAAGCTGATCTGGAATCGATTCATCGCATCCCAAATGGTGCCGGCCATTCTCGATGTGACCCGGATCGATTCGACCCCGATGGGGACGCCGGTGAAATATGGCTTCCGTTCTACCGGAACGGTCGTGAAGTTCCCCGGTCACACGATCGTCTATATGGAGGGTGTCGATAAGGAGCTCCCGACTGAAAAGCCGAAAGCGGATCAGGAGACGGACGATGACAATGATCGCCAGCTGCCGGCTCTGTCCGAAGGGGAACGGCTGCGGTTGGTTCAGCAGGATGGAGAATCGGCGATCGGACTGACGTCGAAGCAGCACTTCACTCAGCCGCCTCCCCGGTACAATGAAGCCCTGTTGATCAAGGAACTGGAAGAAAAAGGCATCGGCCGTCCCTCGACCTATGCGGCCATCATTTCCACGATTCAAGACCGCAAGTACGTGGAAAAAACCGAGGGCCGGTTGGTGCCGACGGAAACCGGCAAGACCGTTCACGATTACTTGATGAAGGGGTTCCCCGAGCTGATCAATGTGGATTTTACGTCGCATCTTGAGGAGCAGCTTGACGAAGTGGAAGGGGGAACGAAGCCCTGGGTCACGGCGGTGCGCGATTTCTATACGCCGTTCACCAAGGAGCTCGAACGGGCGAAGACGATTCCAGGGCCGAAGGATATCGTAGAGCCGCCCACGGATGTGCCCTGTGAAAAATGCGGAAAGATGATGGAGATCAAGTGGGGCCGGAATGGAAAGTTCCTGGCGTGCCCGGCCTATAAGGCGGATCCGCCCTGCAAGAACACGCAGAATTTTCAGAAGCTCGAAGATGGCACGATCAAGATCGTGCCGAAGATCGAACTGACGACCGATCAGAAGTGCGACAAGTGCGGGAGTGCCATGGTGGTGAAGACCGGGCGGTTCGGCAAGTTCATCGCCTGCTCGGCCTATCCCGAATGTAAAACCACCAAGCCGCTCGCGCTTGGGGTGAAGTGTCCGCAGCCGGACTGCGGTGGCGATCTTGTGCAGAAACGCACCAAGAAAGGCCGTTCGTTCTTCGCCTGCAGCAACTACCCCAAATGTGAGTATGCGCTCTGGGATCGTCCCATCAACAAGACCTGTCCGACGTGCCAGGCGCCGTTCCTGATTGAAAAAGTCAGCAAGCAGGCCGGGCGCAGTGTGCAGTGCCGCAATGAAGAATGCGGCTATCGCGAGGCCGGATAAGTCGCGCTGCTGTGCGCGCGTGCCGTCAGGTAATCCTTCTCCTCTGCATCGAAACTGAGAAGCAGACTCATCACGTTCGATGCTCTTCCCCTCCCAGTCAGAATCTCTCCGGTTGACGGCCGCGTGGCTGCGGACGATAATGAAGCATTCGTGTGGCGTCATCCGACAACTCTGAGCCCCTGATCTGCGGGCCTGCCCATACTGTGAAAGGGGGAACACACTATGAAAGCAAAAGAGGGCGTCATCAATATTCTCAATAAGGTGCTGACGGCTGATCTGACAGCCATCAATCAGTATTTTGTGCATGCCAAGATGTGCGAAAACTGGGGCTTCGAACGGTTGCAGCATAAGGTGCGCGAGCGCAGCATCGATGAAATGAAGGATGCCGATGAGCTCATCGGGCATATCCTCTATCTCGAAGGCGTGCCGAATGTGCAGCGCATGAATACCGTGCATGTCGGCGAGACGGTGCTGGAACAGTTCAAGCTGGATCTGAAGGTCGAGCAGGAAATGTTGGCGTTATTGAATGAGGGAGTCGTGCATTGCGTGAAGGTGACCGATTTTACGACTCGCCATATGTTGGAAGAGATGGCGAAGGACGTCGATGCCCATATTGACTGGATTGAAACCCAGATGGAAACCATCAAGCAAGTCGGGCTGGAAAACTATCTCGCGGAGCAGATCAAGAAAGACAGCTAACCCAGAGACGAGTCGTACCGGTCAGGAAAGGATGCGCGCTGATGAAAGCGAAAGACGGGATTCTGGAACAACTCGGGAAGATCCTCACCGCCGAACTGACCGCCGTGCATCAATATCTGCTCCATGCGGAACTGTGTCGCCACTGGGGCTATGAGCGACTGGCTGACAAGTTCCAGCATTTGTATACGGAAGAAGTGACCCATTCCGGGCAGCTGGTCCGCCACATATTGTATCTGGGCGGCCAGCCGGATGTCGGATCGTTGGAAACGGTGAAAGGTGGCCGGTCGGTAAAGGATTTATTTGAGACCAATCTGGCGTTCGAACAGGAAGATGTGGAGATGCTGCGGAAGGCGATTGTCCATGCCGCCAAGGTCGGGGATTTCACGACCCGGCAGAAGCTGGAAGAGATGGTCGTCGATTCAGAGGAACATGTGGATTACTTTGAGCGGCAGCTCGCGACCATTGCCCAAGTCGGGCTTCCCGCCTATCTTGCCGAGCAGATAAAGTCGTAGCCAATAGAATGGGCGGGGGGCCCCAGGAGGACTGAGGGCCCCCGCCCGTGAAGTGGGAGATCATGGCTCCCACTCCGATGCCAGCGCGTGGAGAGCGCCGGCTGGTCGTTGATCACACTCCGCTGCGGTCACCGTCGGTATTCCGATGTTTGAGACAACTCATCAACGCCGCCACGATGGTCGGATCGAATTGGGTGCCGGCGGCTACGTGCAGAATGCGCGAGGCGATGAGATCGCGCAGGGTACTGTCAGTGGCCTCGGGAACTTGGATGGCGTCGAACGCGTCGGCGACCGAGAGAATTCTTGCGCCCAGAGGGATAAAGGGCCCTCTGATGCCATAGGGATAGCCGGTGCCGTCCCAACGTTCATGATGATAGGCGACGAGAATCGCCGCTTTCTCCAAGAAAGCATAGGGTTCTAAGAGCGCCGCGCCGATCCGGCAGTGATTTTGGACGGCCACGTAGGTGTCCGGTTCGAGGAATGTCGTGCTGTCCATAAGGCCGGGCGGCAACATCAGGAGCCCGATGTCATGCAGATAGGCCGCAAGCGTGAGGTGATGCAGGTCGTCAGAGGACAGCCCGATTTCTCGTCCTACTGCCAGGGCGATCGTCGCGGTACGCCGCCCGTGACCCGCCTGCCAGGGGAGCGCGCGATCAAGCTCCTTCGTCACCTGGCGCACCAGGATGCGTTCGACATCCCGGCATGATGCGATGGGCAGACGGAGCCGGTCGATTTTACCCAGTTCCCGTTGAATGGCGAGGACGCCGGGGTGAATCCGATTGAGACTCTCGACGCGCATAGCTACTCCTTTCTCAAAAAATGCAGAGCCCAAGACCACGCTCGCGATCTTGGGCTCTGGGTGAACAACCTCTGGCCGCCTTCGCTGTCGACAGAAATCAGTTGCGATACTGCTGCAATGCCCACCCGTTGATACGCGAGAAAGGAATGGTCAGGAGCCGCCGGCAACGTTTGCACTTCAACTCGATTCCTTCGAGTGTGAGGCGCGCCATGAGCGCTCCGCAGAGGCAACGACACTCGCTGTCTTTGTGGCATGGATCGGCGGCGCGGTTGCTCATAGTTTCCTCGAAATCTTGATTATGTTGCCGATTCACAGATGATCCTCTATCGGGTGGGACGGGCCGCAAGGCGGCCCGTCCCGTATCGCCGATGATTAGAATGTCCAGCGCGCGCCGCCCTGCACGAGCAAGGGCAGGCCGGGATAAATACCGCGCGTCCGATCGACGATAAACGTCTGATCGAACAAGTTCTTGCCGACCAGGAAGAACGTCGTTTTGATCGGCTTGACATACTGATTGACCGCCGCATTGACCACGCACCATCCCTTGACGAGGCCGCGTTGGCCATTGGGGGTTGGAATATAGGTATTGCGGTCATCTCCGAACATATCGCTGATGCATTGGGTCTCTACTCGTCCATCGAATCCCCAATTGCGATTGGCATAGCCGATCCCGGCGGTCACTGTATTTCTCGGAGCATAGGGAAGGCGATTCCCGTTAGTGTTGAAGGCAGGGGCCTCGTCCGCCAGCAGCGCCGCTCCCGTGATGGAGCTGTTGCGGGTGCCGCGGAACTCCGCCTGGCCCAGCCAGGTGTAGTTGAGATCAATCGTGATATCTTCATTGGGATCTTGCCCTTTGATAGCATCGAGCAGATCGAGCTTCGTGCCGAACTCGACGCCCATGTGGGCCGTCCGTCCGGCGTTCGTGTTGGTCGCACCGGTTCCGCCGGCGACGGACTGGTTGACGATCTGATTTTCAAAGTCCATGCGGAAGCCGGTCATTTCAAACCAAGCCCATGGAATCGGATTGCCGCGGATACCGATTTCGTAGTTCCAGCTCAACTCGGCATTCAGGTCGACGACGACGTTGGACTGAATGGCGTCGGAAATCTGCGGCGGCGCAAACCCCCGATGAACGCCCGCAAAGAACGTGTAGTTCTTGATCGGCGTATAAGTGGCGCCGATGCCAGGAAGCACTTCCGTAATATGGGTCTTCGAGAAGGCGCCGGAGCCGCTATTGGCTCGATTGTCGACTTGGTCGTAGTTTACGTGCTCGACGCGGAAGCCCGGTGTAATGGTGAAGTTATCGGTAATGAAGAAACGATTTTGAAAAAATAAGGCGAAGGCGTTGGTTTGACGGGTCGTATTCTCTCCAAGACATCCTGTTTGTCCGCCTCCGGCATTCGCGCAGGTTGTGCCAACTGCGGATAGCGCATTCAGGAACTGGGTTCGCTGTGACCGCTCATTCATGTATCGCGCGCCGAAGTCGGCTTCGGACCGAATGCCGAACAGGCCATGGGTCAGATGAAACCGGGGTTCCACTCCGTACACCCAGTACTTGCGATCATTGATAAAACGGCCATTGGCTGGAATCGCTTGCGTAACCCCGGCTGCGAGGCCGTTGCCGGTTTGGCAGCCCCCACCGACGCCACCGGTGGCGCTAACTGTACAAGCTGAGCCAGGTACCCCGTCGGAGTCGATCATTTGGCGGCCCCATACCCGATCGATATAGTGGCCGAAGAAATTGGTGGTCGAGGTGAGGCTTGCGTTGAACATATGGTTAACCGCGACATGGAAGCCGATCCGGCGAAAATCCATAACGTCGTTGTTGAAGTCGTTCCGATGCGCATCGGTGGCGTACTGACTCTCGGTCAATCCTTGATAACCGATCGTGGAATCTTCGCGGTAGTAATTGAATTTGGCCAGAATGGTTGTGCGGTCGCTCAACTCCTGAACGGTCTTAAACGTGATGTCGTCTACTTTGGCCTTCTGATTGAAGAAGCGCGGCGTGGTGCCCTGATAGTGGTTGACATCCAGCATATACCCGCTCTTTCCCCACATCCCTCCGTAGTCGAAATGCGAGCTGAGATAGGAGAGATTGCCTCCCATCAGCTGAAAATGCCCTTCGGGGGTGGCCGGCGGCATTCGCGTGATCAGGTTGATGACGCCGCCGATGCTTTGCGGACCGTAGAGCAGCTGGCCGCTGCCCTTCAAAACTTCGATCCGGTCGAAGCGCTGCAACGGGGGAAAGTAATAGGATGACGGGTCTCCGTACGGCAGCAGCATAATAGGCACGCCGTCTTCCATGATATGGACTTTTGTGCTTCTCGTTGGGTTAAGTCCGCGTATGCCGATGTTCGGTCGCAGGCCGAATCCGTCTTCGTCGCGAACGTTGACGCCCGGAACTTCGCGTAGCGCTTCGTTGACCGTAAACCGCTGGTTGCGCTGAATTGATTCCTGCGTCACGACGCGGCCGGAACCGGGAATATGGTCCAGGGCGTCCGCTGCTGTCCCGATCACTTCGGTCAAGGGAGCCTTGATCGGTTTATCTTCAAGTTCTTTTGCCGTCACCGTAGTGACTGGCGAGGGGGCGTCGACGATTTCCTCTGCGCTCGCCGGCTGCCAGCCAGTGAGCAGCAGCGCGAGCAGCAATAATAGGAGTATGTCGATTTTGAGTACCGTTCTCATTTTCAATGCGGGAAAACAAGGGCTCATTGCGGCCTCCGTTGGGTAAATTATGTGAGTGAAGAGTTAAAAGATCGGGCGCGAAGGCAGCTGAAGAGCTGAGCCTGTGGGCCTCTGAGTGGAAACGGCCGGTAACTTTCTTTATTCGCGTACGCCATTACTTGAAAACGATTTTCTTGAGCCCGGCTGCGGGCAATTCGACTTCGCCGAAATCTGACTCCCCTTTGAACTTTCCGTCAATGGCCAGTCCGAAGTCACCGGACTTTCCATTGGTGAGGGTGATGGTCAGGCTGGGCAAGCCTTTCTCTGGTCCGGCCTTGACCTCAATCTGCTTGATGGCGTCAAACTTCACGTTGACGGTGGCGGTCCCCTTTTTTACCGGGACATGACGCAACTCGTGCGGAACAAAGGCGGTTTCGCTTACTTTTTCTTCCCAATAAAAAATAACGTTTTTAATTTCGCTTTCGATCCCTTGCGCGTCAGTGACGGCGGCGGTAAACGACTTTTCAGCTTTGGCTTGGGCGAAAGCTGAAGATACGATGCCGAGGGACATCACCGGGCCCAGCAGGAGACTGATATAAAGCGCCTGTCGCGAGAATGAGCGGATCACTTCGTTCCTCCCGAGTCAATGATATTGCCAGTTTGAGGGTCGACGAACACTTCGACGACCGCCCCGTCTCCCGTGACTATTTCGATTTCGTACATAAGCCGCCCTTTCAGCGACTCCAAAGTAGCCTGGATGGCCAGCCCGGGAGTACGGGCGAGGGCGGTCCGGATCGCATCCGTAAGCGACACCTTCGTCGCGCGCGCCCACTTAAGCTTTTCTTGAGGGCCGACGGCGGAGACTTCAATCTCCTGCGTGTCCCTGTCAAGAGCGTCAGATCCGGTCGGAAATAGCAGAGTGCCCCCGACCCCCAGGAGCCCGCTGATTAGGGCTACACTCGTCAATGCTCTGGCACGGTGCCGTCGTGTCGTCATAGGGCGTCCTATCGTCTCAACGAGTAACTGATCGGCATTAAAATAGCAACCTGCGGCTTCCCGAGCGGATGTTCAAGCTTGAGCGGGGAGGCGTTGCGCAAGGTTTCGATGGCGGCATCGTCGAGAATCGAACGACCGGAGCTTTCCTGTACGTCAATGGCTAATACCTGCCCGTCGTCCCGGATGACCGCTCGTAATACCACTTTCCCTTCCCATCTGTTCAATCTCGCCAGGTGAGGGTAATTTTTCAATTGCTCAACCCGTCCCATCAGTGCCCTCATCAGCCATCCATAGTCGGCTTTTGTGGTCGGGACCGCTTTAGTCGGCGTCAATTGTGCGACGAGGTGCTCTTGCGGGATGGCGGGCGGAGTTTCGTGACTATCGGCGGACGCGCGGTCGCTGACCGGTTCGGCTGCCTGTCGGGTCACGATCTGTTGAGTCTGCTGGGCCGCCGGTTCGGCTACAGCTTGGATCGCTGGTCGTTCGACGGAGGTTTCCGCCAGTGGCCTGGTCACAGCGGCTTCGGTGACCGCCTGAGCCGCCGTGGCGATGGCGGAAGCTTCCTGGACTGCGTGGCTCTGGGTCGCGACCGGGGCGATGGATTGGCTGGGGACGTCATATTGCTGAACCGCCTGCGTGACGACAGTCGCTGTTTGATTGACGGTTGTCACAGGGCTGGTTGTTTGAACGATGTGGGCGACCTGGCGCTGAACCATCTGCTGAGCAGGGCGCATTTCCTGAACCGCCTGCCGTTGTACCGGCTCGACCGCCGGTTGCGGGGGCCGGGGGCGAGATTCGGCGATCGCGGGTTTTCGAGGGGGTTGTTGCGGCTGCAACTCTGGACGCGGGGCCGCTTGGGGTTGAGGCGGTGGTTCCACCATTGCCACATTCCAGGCGAACGATTCTTCGGGCAGCGGCAACTGAATTTCAGAGAGCAGCGCCGCGGCGCTGGCTGCCATCAGACTGTGAAAAGCGACGGAGCAGATCCATCCGTGCCAGCGGTGTCGCTCATAAAGCGGATGGGTGATGCTGAGAGTCGTCACGATTTCACCACCTCAAGGCTGACTTGGCCGAATCCGAGCCCCCGCACTTCATCCACAACCTGGACGAAACGCTCCAAGATCGTGACTTTGTCGGCCCTGACGACCACCAGCGACTGCCGGGGATGCGGCTCAAGCGCGGCCTTGAGCCCTTGATCGGGGAGGGCGGCATCGTTCAAGTACAGCTGTCCACCGGCTGTAAGTGTAATCACGAGGGGCACGTCTTTCCGATCCCCGGCTTGAGTCGCCTTTGCTAAGTCGACAGGAATCTGTCCGGTCGTAATGAAGGTTGCTGTCGTCAGGACGATCACGAGCAGCACCAACATGACGTCGACCAACGGTATGACGTTGATCTGATTCAGCTCATGATTCATGTTGGCGCTGGGACCTATAAAGCGTCATGAGCTCGGCGACCCGCCGCCGAAGAGCGTTGTTCATTACGACACAAGGGATTGCGACCAGCAATCCAACCGCCGTGGCCTTTAACGCGAGGCTCAATCCGACCATGATGGAGCTGACGGCAATGGTTTTCGAGGTTCCCATCGTATGGAACGTCATCATGATTCCCAAGACGGTTCCAAGGAGGCCAATGTAAGGGGCGTTAGCAGCGACAGTCCCAATGACAACGAGACGCCTCGTCAACGCGATCTCGAACAGTTGGTGATTGGGATATTGCGCCAGGTCGACCCGCTTGTAGAACTGCCATCGTTCCACGGCGATAGCCACGGCCCAGACGCTCAGCGCCAGCAACAAGCCGATCACTCCGTAGTCGACAATTTCTTTTAACGCATCCATGGCTCTAGCACCCCAGGAAGTATCTCTTGATAATGTTTCTCAATACCATCCGCGAATCGAAGTTGTCAATGGGAAAATTCCAGAGGTCAACCTGCTTCGTTTGGTTTTCCGGCGATTGGCTGGGAAGGCGCTTTGAATACCACTGTATGAGTGGCTAGGATTTGCAGCTCTACGGCGGTCCCTTCCTGATACACACTGGTCGAGCCCTCGCTGCTGTGAACGATCTGTCCCGAGGGAAGGCTGACGGTATACAGGTTTTCAGATCCCCGGAACTGGCGCGCTTGAATGCGGGCACCGGCCCCCTTGGCCGGCGAGAGGTGGATATCGTCCGGTCTGATCATGACGACGACGGCGGTGCCTTCCTCGCCGGGAAGCGTATTGGGAAACTCGCCCAGCTCCGTGTGAATCATCCCGTCACGGATTTCGCCTCTGATGAAGTCGGCCTGCCCCACGAAGTCCGCGACGAACGGGCTGGCCGGCATGTGGTAGATCAATTCCGGCGTATCCATCTGTTCCAATACGCCCTGGTTCAAGACCGCGATCCGGTCGGCCATCGCAAAGGCTTCTTCGTGATCGTGCGTGACAAGGATGGTCGTGGTCTTGGTGCGCCGCAGCAGCGCATGCAGGTCCTGGCGCATCCGGCCGGCCATGTCGGGATCCAGATTGCTGAAGGGCTCATCCAGCAGGAGGACGACGGGATTCTGCACGAGTGCGCGGGCGAGCGCGACGCGCTGCTGTTGCCCGCCCGACAGTTCATGCGGATAGCGGCGATCAAATCCCTCAAGCCCGGTGAGTGTGAGCATCTCTTGGACCTGGCACCTCCGGTCGCCTCGCGACAGGTGTTGGAGCCCGAAGGCGATGTTGTCCGCCACGCGCAGATGGGGGAACAGCGCATATTCCTGGAAGACCATGCCGACACGCCGCTCTTCGGTCGGGACGGTGAGATTCGCATTTGACACCAGGCGTCCGGAAAGAAACAGTTCGCCGGACCGGACCGGTTCGAATCCGGCAATTGCCCGGAGGATCGTGGTCTTCCCGCAACCGGAGGGGCCTAACAGACAGAGAATTTCTCCCTCGCGCGCGGCAAAGGAGATATTGCGGATCGCCGGGCGTCCGGTTTCATAGGCGCAGGCCACGGCGCGCAGCTCCAGCACATTGGACGCGGGCTGGTAGAGGTCCGGTTGGTT
This sequence comes from Nitrospira sp., assembly GCA_030692565.1. Taxonomy (NCBI): domain Bacteria; kingdom Pseudomonadati; phylum Nitrospirota; class Nitrospiria; order Nitrospirales; family Nitrospiraceae; genus Nitrospira; species Nitrospira sp. The sequence continues at coordinate 41,758 of JAUYAO010000023.1, read as the reverse complement.
CACGACGTGATGTGTTTCAGTGTGCATACAATCCACCGCTGCGGTTGAGGCGCTGTCACTTACGCGGCCCGCCAGTCTTTTGAGACCAAGAGGAACAAGGCCGGCAGACTCAATAGCACGATGAGCAGCGCCGCCGGCGCCGCTAATTGGAAATACTCCTCACTCGCTTCCAGCCAGACGCGAATGGCCAAGGTATCGAAGCCGACCGGGCGCAAGAGCAGCGTCGCCGGCAGTTCTTTCATGGTCTGAAGAAACATGAGCACCCAGGCGACGACAAACCCGTTGCGCACCAGCGGCAGCGTCACGCGGCGCCAGGTGTCGCGGACGCCCAGCCCCAGCGTGCGAGCGACTTCTTCGAGATTCGGCGTGATCTGTTGCAGGGCCGGTTCCAGCGATTGGAGCCCGGCGGGGAGAAAGTGGATCACATAGGCGATCACCAACAAGAGGATTGTTCCGTACATCACCGGGGCGATCTTCAGGCAGAGCACGAGCACCGCGAGCGCGGCGACCGGCCCTGGGAGCACATAGCCGGCATAGGCGGCTTGGAGACAGCCGATATTGAGAGCCGTCGGGCGCCGGCTTGCCAAATACGCCAAGGGCAGGCCGATGATCACGCCGACGGTGGCGGCGGCCGCCGCCAACAGGGCGCTGTTCCAGATAAAACCAAAGAATCGGCTATCGACGATCGCTTGCGCTTCCGGCGAGAGACTCCAGGTGATCAGCAGGTAGGCGGGAACGCCGAAGGACATGGCGACGATCAGGCTCATGACCGCAGTGATCGAGGCCGTGCCGATCCAGGTGCAGCGCACGCGCTGCGGCGGGCGATAGCGGCCGGTGGTCTGGTAGAAGCGGCTGCGCTGGCGAAACCAGCGTTCGGTGACGAGAAAGAGCAGCGCCAGGACGACGAGCAAGACACTCAGAATGCTGGCGGCGGTATTGTCGGACCGTCCGGTCATCTGTTGAAAGACGGCGTAAGTCAGCGTCTGGTAGCGCAGCAGCGACACCGCGCCGAAATCCGAGACCACATACAGAATGACCAGCGCGACTCCCGCGGCGATCGACGGGCGCATCAGGGGGAGGGTCACGCGCCAGAGCGTCATGAGCCGGGACACTCCGCAGACTCGCGATACCTCCTCGAACGACACATTCAGGCTTAAGAGCGCGCTCCGGGTGAGTAGATAGACGAAGGGAAAGGTGTCGAGCGCCATCACGAGGGTCGTGCCCCAAAAACTTTGCGGTGACACAATGTGGGCTTGCGGCCCGGCCCAGAGTTGCCAGAGGCGTTCCACCGGTCCGCCGAATCCCAGAAGATAGGTGTAGACGTAGGCCAGGACGTATGTCGGCATGGCGAGCGGAAGAATCAATGCGACTTCCCAGAGGCGGCGTCCCGGGAAATCGAAACGAACGACCAGCCATGCCGTGGAGACGCCCAGGATCAATGTGAGGACGGCCACCGCCCCTGCGAGGGTGACGGTGTTGAACAGCAGCTCAGGAATTCTCGTCGCCCACAGGCGGGACCAGACCGCCGGGTCAGCCGAGAGCGCAAGGACGGTGACATAGCCGAGCGGAAGCAGAATCAGCCCGGCGGTGGCGATGGCGGCAAGTTGCAGCGGAGAGGCGAGCTGCTGGCGAAACGTCGTCACAACGGGCCTCGTGATTTAGCGGAGGCCCACTTGCTCGATGAGCGTCAGAGTCGGTTCCCGGAGCTCAGCCAATCGTGTCAGTGGGACGAGGGCCGCGCGGAAGCTCTTTCGATCGACCAGGGCCGGGTCTGCCTTTACTTCCGGATGTAATGGATATTCCTTATCCAAATCGGCAAACATCTTCTGTCCGGCTTGTGCGACGAGAAACTCGATCAGCAGCTTCGCATTGTCGACATGGAGGCTTGATTTGGTGATGCCGATCCCTGTCACATTCATGATCGCGCCCATACCGCCGTCTTTTTGATCCGGCATGATGACGGCCAACGGCGCGGCGGGCTGCGTGGCGAGGTGGCGGTACACGTAATAGTGATTCACGATGCCCACGGCGACCTGCCCTTTGGCCACGGCATCCACGATCTGGGAGCTTTTCTGGTAGACCTGCGAGCCGGCGTTATCCCGCAGGCCCTCCAGGAATTTCTTGGTGCGCTCGTCGCCGTGAGCGGCGCGGATCACCGACACGCCCGCCTGAAGATATTCACTGCCGGAGTTGGGGATTGCGAGCTTGTCTTTCCATTGGGGATTCGCCAGGTCGAGCAGGGAGTTGAGCTGATCGGGCTTCACCATCGTCGTGTTGTACACAATAATCCAAAACCGGCCGGAGAGACCCACCCAGCTATTGTCTGCGGCGCGGAACTGGGACGGAATGGCTCGTTCGACCTCGCGCATGTTGAGCGGCCGCAAGAGTCCGGCCACGCGTGCAAGTTCAAGGCTTCCGGCATCATTGGTCAACAGGAGGTCAGCGGGGGTTCGATCGCCTTCCGCCTTCAGCCGGTTGACGAGTTCTGTAGTGCCGGATGACAGGAGATCCACCTGGATGCCGGTTTTCGCGGTGAACGCATCGAACACCGGCTTGATTAAACGCTCTGCCCGACCTGAATAGACGACCAATTTGTCGGCCGCAATCGAATCGGTGAGCGGAAAGGACAGTGCGCAGAATGTGATGAGGATCAGCAGCAGGGCCGGCATGTGGCGATGGTGAAGCGAGGTCATGGACGAGTAAAATCGTGTTAGAAAAGTAGCCATAATGCGCGGTCTGCCTCGCAATTGAAATTGATAAATCGTCTCAATAAGATAGCAAAAAAAACGGCAGGGGTCAATGACGACAGCGTCCGCAGAGGCCGTAGAGTTCAAGGCGGTGAGTGGAAATGGTGAAGCCGTTCCGGGTGGCGACTTCCTGCTGAAGCTTTTCGATCTCGCAGTTTTCAAACTCCACGATTTTGCCGCAGTCGGTGCAAATCAGATGGTCGTGATGACCCTTGTGGGAAATGTTGTCATATTGCGTTTGCGTGCCGAAATGCCGGGCTTGCGCCAGCCCGGCTTCGCAAAACAGGTTGAGCGTCCGGTAGATGGTGGCGAGCCCCAGGTGCGGGTCTTTCTTCGCCAGTTGGTGATACATCTCTTCGGCGGTGATGTGTTCCTGCTGGAGGAACGCGTCAAGAATGAGTTCGCGCTGGCGCGTGTACTTCAGCTGGTGTTTGCCGAGGTGCGCTTTCAGCGCTTCCATCTCTTTCACATGTTTGGGCATAGAGTCCGGCCGACCCTCCTGTAAGGAGAGACATTAAAGACCAAAGCCGGCGGTGGGTCAAGGGGGAAATGGCGAGCGGATGGGTTTGACGCTGCTCCAGCAGGCTGTCTATAGTTCGATCATTCGAGGATAAACGGAGACCATCGATGAGAAAGCCGAATCAGATTACGGTGGATCGAGCGCTGCTGCTGTATGTGCTGTATCTTGCCGAACCGCACGGACTGCTGAGTGACGTCAAGTTGCAGCAGTTAGGGTTTCTCTGCGAACTCCAGACGTTCGGGAAAGGCTTCAAGGGGTTCCATTTCGAGTTTTTCAGATTCGCATACGGCGCCTTCAGTAAGGATCTCGACAACGACCTGATGTCACTGCGCCGGAAAGAGCGGGTCGAAAATTTCACCCTGTCCGATCAGGCAAAAGAGGAAGCCATACCGCTCTTGCTGAAAGGCATCGAAGGCGTGGAGCCCAATGAAAAAGTGAAGGAGATCATCGATGCGGTCATGACGACCTATGGTCCGCAGGACAGCGGCGCCATCACGAATTCCGTCGAGGCCGTCGAACTGAGTACCCCTCAAGATCCCGAGTTCAAGATTCCCATACGCGACATTGTCTTCCACACCACACTGCTGGTTCCGCATCGCATCGAGGTGCAGGCGGAATTCACGCTCTCGCCCGCCATCCTGTCCAAGCTCAACCTCGCGATGGGGTATTAGTTCATTTGCGGTCTGCTCCATAACGCCTATAGGCAGTTCCGTTATGGAGTGGAGGGCGAATGAATGGGATGCTGTCCGCTCGAACGTGGCTCAATAGGCGTGGGCTGCTGTCGTGGGCGGGGTGTCGCCATTGAGTGCGCGCAGAGCCGTATCAGTCAGTTCGGTGAGCGAGTCCGCGGTGACCGGGACGTGCCAGGCGCGCAAGGCTCGTGCGGCAGCTCCGCCATAGGCCAGCCCCGCTCCCTGGTCTTCGCGCGTCACGGCGATGAAGGGTGTGTTGGGGTGCAGATTGCGGAACAGGACCAGCCGGGAGAGTCCGTCATGATCGGTTGAGAGGACCTCTGCGACAATGAGGTCGTACCCCGACACTTGTCGCGCTCCCGGTTGGCTGAGGATCGCTCGGGTGTTCGGGACGCCGAGCACGGCGGCTCCGTCCTGCCCAATGGATTGGCGGAGTGAGTTTCGGAAGGTGGCATCGTCACTAATAAGCAGAATCGTGGGCATGCAATGGTTCCTGCCGATTTAGTAAATGGGTGGAGGTACGCCAATGCGCTCTTCTCCGGCCTGGAGGGGCATCGTGCGCCTTCTATTGTGCCATCCGGCCATGACGGACATCACGAAACTCACGTAGGCGGAGGGTAGCCATTTATCAACCCGGGCGATAGGGTCTTTTGGCGTAGAGCCAATTGTCGTCGGCGCTGTCGGTGGCGGATGGATGTTACAGTTTGTAGAGCTCGCCGTATTTCTTTTCGAGGTAGGTCAGGAAGGGCTCCGGGTTGATGCTTTTCCCTGTCACGCGCTGGGCGAGGTGGTCCGGGGTGAACGTGCGGCCCCAGCGATGGATCTTTTGCTCCAGCCAGCGGCGCAGTACCAGCAATTGGCCGGCCGCGATTTCATCGTCCAGGTAGGGAATCTCCAGCTTGGCCTGTTCGAAGAACTGGACCGAATAGAGGTTGCCCAGCGTATAGGTCGGGAAGTAGCCGAAGGCGCCGAACGACCAATGCACGTCTTGCAACACGCCTTCGGCATCAGTCGGGGGCGTGATGCCGAGATAGTCCTGCATCTTCTGATCCCAGATGCCGGGCAGATCGTCCGGTTGTGTCCGGCCTTCGATGAGATCCTGCTCGATTTCGAAGCGCAGCATGATGTGCAGATTGTAGGTCAGCTCGTCGGCCTCGACGCGGATGAAGGAGGGCTTCACGCAATTGATGGCGGCATAGAAGTGCTCCAGATCGATGCCGCGCAATTGGTGGTGAAACGTCTGTTGCAGGATCGGGTAAAAGAATTGCCAGAAGGCCCGCGAGCGCCCCACGCAGTTTTCCCACATGCGCGACTGGCTCTCATGGATGCCGAGCGACACGGATTCTCCGAGCGGCGTGCCGAAGTAGCGCTGGTCGAGTCCCTGATCGTAGAGGCCATGGCCGCCCTCGTGAATGCAACTGAAGAGGCAGGATTGCAGTTCGTGCTCATGGACGCGCGTGGTCACGCGCACGTCGGTCGGATGGAACGATGTCGTGAACGGATGGGCGGAGAGGTCCAGCCGTCCGCGCTCAAAATCATAGCCCATGGCGATCAGCACAAGCCGGCCGAATTCCAGCTGCCGGGCCTGATCGTACGAATGCCGGAGGATGCTGTCGTCGATCTGATTCGGGCTCTGGGTCACGCGCTTGAGCAGCGGCACGAGTCGCGCTTTCATCTGCGCAAACAACGGCCGGAGCGTGGCGATGGTGGACCCTGGTTCGTAGACGTCCAGCAGCGCATCGTAGGGGGAGGTCTTGTACCCGAGGTATTCAGCCTCTTCCCGTTTGAGCGCGAGTACCGTGCGGAGGTTGGGGAGAAACTGGCGAAAGTTGTTCTGCTCTTTGGCCTCGGCCCAGACCTGCTGCGCCAGAGAGGTTTCCCGGCTGAGCCGGACCACAAAATCGGAGGGGAGCTTTTTTGCCCGGCTGAAGTCCCGCCAGATTTCCCGCAGCAGCGAGCGCGAGGGTTCGTCCCACAGATCGCCCGGTTGATCGATGGCCTGTCCCGTCGTCGGATCGACGGTGGCGGCGAGGAACCGCTCGACGTCCGGGGAGACGAGTTTGTCATGGGCGATGCCTTGGAGCACGGCGATCTGTTCCGCGCGCGCTTCCCCGCCGCCGGCCGGCATGTGCGTTTCCTGATCCCATGACAAGACGGATGCGGCGCTGTTGATTCTGGTGATTTCCAGCAGCTTGGTTGTCAGTGGTGCAAGCGTCGCAACAGTCTTCACGTCCGGCCTCCTCGCGTATGCTAAGATCTCGATTCTTCAGCCAGTCTACGCAAGGCGGGCAGGGTTTTTCAAATGATGCCGACAGGATGCGGAAGGATCGCGAATGAAGACGTTGGTCGCCCCTGAGATCGAGGCCTATGCGCAGGCGCATTCCATGCTGGAATCCGACGTGGCCCGTGCCCTCCGCGAGGAGACCCAGCGAACCATGGAGTATGCGCAGATGCTCGTCGGGCCGCTGGAAGGGGCGTTTCTCAAAATGATGGCGCAGCTGGTCGGGGCGACGCGGGTGCTGGAGATCGGCATGTTCACAGGCTACAGCGCGCTCTGTTTTGCCGAGGCGCTCCCCGATGACGGGCGCGTGATCACCTGCGAGATCGACGCATCTTCGGCGACATTGGGACGAAAGCATTTCGCCAACAGCCCGCACGGCAAGAAGATCGAGATCTGCCTTGGACCAGCCCTGGAGACCATGCGGGAGCTGAGCGGACCGTTCGATGTCATTTTTATCGATGCCGACAAGGTCAACTACCTGAACTACTATCGCCGGGCGCTCGATCTGTTGTCGCCCGCCGGCGTCATTCTGATCGACAATGTGCTGTGGGACGGCGAGGTGCTGAAGCAGCCGCCGCCCGATGAGAAAACGGCGGCGATCCAGGAACTGAATCGGACGGTGGCCGGCGATCCCCGCGTGACGGCGGTGTTGGTGACGATCCGCGACGGGGTGCTGGTGATTCGGAAGAAGGCGGCGGTGTCGTGAAATCGTCGTCCATCGGCGCGGCCTATGGGGCCCTTGCGCTTGCCGCCGTACTGTGGGGCGGGTCGATTGTCGCGCAAAAGCTGGCGCTGGGATCCTTCTCCGCCGTCGAAGCGTCCGTGCTGCGCGACATCGGCGGGCTGGCGATTCTGCTCACGACCTGGTGGTGGCAGGAGGGGGCGCTGGCCAAGTTGTCCGGGGGCGACATCCGCACACTCTTTCTGCTCGGGCTTGGGGTGTTGGGCAATCATCTGTTGATTCTGATGGGGCTGAAGTATGTGAGCGGGGCGGTGGCGGGCGTGATTATCGGGTCGGCTCCCGTGGTCACGGCGCTGCTGTCGGCCGTGATGATTCAGGATGTGCCGCTCCGATCGGTGTGGGCCGGGGGGCTGCTGTCTTGCGCCGGTGTGGCGCTGGTGTCGATTGCGGGCTTTCAGGCAGCCGGCGAACATCCGGTGTTAGGCAGTCTGTTGGTGTTCCTGGGCGTGGTCAGTTGGGCGCTCTATAGCATCGGCAGCCGCGCCGTGATGGACCGGATCTCGCCGCTCACGGTGAATTGGACGACGTTGTTGGTGGCGACCGTGCTGCAGATTCCTCTCTTGTGGACGGATCGCAAGATGCTCGATGCCGGCGCGGCTTCGGTAACGGTGCCGGATTGGCTGGCGCTCGGGTATCTCGTCGTCTTCGCGACGGCTGTGGCGCAGCAAGCCTGGTTGTTCGGGGTTCAAGGGATCGGGCCCTCCCGGGCGTCGATCCTCGGCAACCTCACGCCGGTGGCCGCGGTCGCGCTTTCAGCGCTGATTCTGTATGAGCCGGTCGGTCCGGTGGAGTTCATCGGGATTGCGCTAATCCTCGCCGGTGTCTGGGCCGTCGATCGATCCACGAAGCTGCCGGCCGATTCGGAGCGTACTCAGGAGTAGGGTGTTTACCTATCAGGAAATTCCTGATCTGGAATAACGGCCCTAGTACTGCTTCTAGTAGGGCCTTTCCTGTACGATGCGCCCCATCCATGCGCGCTTATCTGTGCCGCACAGGTCCTGGGCCTCATTTTCCCTGCCGTTCCAAGGCCGACAGGCCGCATTGCCTGACCCAAGGTCTATGACGACTCGGACCATCCATATCGCGATCGCCTTGATGCTGGCAGGGACGTTCCTGCTCGATTACCTCACGCCCCTGGGGTATCAGGTATTCCTCCTCTATACGGTGCCGATTGTGCTCACGCTCTGGTTGGAGCAGGAACGGTCTGCCTATCTGGTCGCGGGCCTGGCGACGCTGACAACCTATCTCGGATTGGTTCTCTCTCCACCCGGCATTCCGGTGGAGGTGGCCTTCCTGAACCGGTCGCTCAGCGCCGTCCTCTTCTGGGTGATTGCGGTTCTTGTGATTCGGAGCCGTACCATCTTAGTGGATCGTGGGACCAGGCAGTTGGCCGCCATCGTCGATTCCTCGGGGGATGCGATTATCAGCCAGGATCTCAATGGCATGGTCACCAGCTGGAATGGGGCCGCGGAGCGTCTGTTCGGCTATGGCGCTCCTGAACGGATCGGTCACCCTCTGAGCGCAATCATGGCATCGGAGCAGGCGGCCGAAGAAGCTGAGAAGAGCCGGCAACTGCTGTCTGGCATCGCGGTGTCTCCGTATGAGACGGCGTGGCCGCATCGTGATGGATCTGTGATCGCGTTGGCGCTGAGCCGCTCCCCGATTCGGGACCAGTTCGGTTCCGTCGTGGGTCTGTCCACCATCGCGCACGACATCACCGCCAGGAAAGCAGCGGAGGCCTCGCTCAAGGAAAGCGAAGGGATGTTGCGGGCGTTCTTCGAAAGTGCGGCGCTCATGATGGGCGTAGTGGAGGTGCTCGACGACGACGTCCGGCATCTGTCCAGCAATCGTGCCACCGCCAGGCTCTTTGGCACCACTCCGGACAGGATGAACGGGCGGCTCTGTTCTCAGCTGGGTGTGCCGAGGAAATTGGCTCGCCTGTGGATGACTCACTATCGTCTTTGTATCACGGAGCAGTCACCGGTGCGGTTCGAGTACGAGCACGATGATGCGCGAGGCGGCCAGGGTGAACGGCGATCGTTGCTGGCGACGGTGTCGATGATCGGCCAGGCAGCCGATGGGGCGGTGCGGTGTTCATTTGTCGTCGACGATGTGACGGAATGGAGAAAGGCGGAAGATCTGCTCCGCGAGGCGCATGCCATGCTGGAGTTGCGCGTGGCCGAGCGGACCGCTGAACTCGGCGACGCCACCGTGCGGGCCCGGACGCTGGCTCAGCGCCTCTTCGACGCGCAGGAAGCGGAGCGTCGCGCCGTCGCGCAGGATCTTCACGACGAAATCGGCCAGGTCCTGACGGCGCTCAAACTGAACTTGCAACAGGTGCAGCGTGACGGGCCAGGGACAGCGTCTTCGACGGAGTTGAACGAAAGCATCGAGATCAGCGACCAGCTGTTGGTCCGAGTTCGGAGCCTGGCGCTGGATCTGCGGCCCTCGCTATTGGACGACCTCGGGCTGGTGCCGGCCCTGCGCTGGTACGCGACCAAACAGGCGGAGCGGGCCGGCTGGAAGCTGCATCTGCATCTGGACGAGGCCCCGCTGATTTTGACGGGTTCGCGGAGCATTGCCTGTTTTCGCGTCGTGCAGGAGGCGATGACCAATATCGCTCGCCATGCCAAGGCCACATCGGTCTCGCTCTCCCTGGCGGTGGCTTCCGAACAGGTGCGCGTGGTGGTGCAGGACGACGGGTGCGGGTTCAACGTGGCGGCCATGCGAGTCCGAGCCCACCAGGGGTTGAGCCTGGGGATGTTGGGGATGGAGGAACGGGTCAGCCTTGTGGGAGGCATCATGCGGGTTCAATCGACGATCGGGCAAGGAACGTCCTTGGTCTTCTCCGTCCCGCTGACCGAGCCGCAGCAGGAGGCCTTGTCGTTATGACGAAGGTCCGCGTGCTGTTGGCCGAAGATCACCAGCTGGTCAGAGCCGGGATTCATGCGCTCCTGGATAAGATGGGCGGCGTCACGGTGGTGGCCGAGGTCAGCGATGGGCAGGCCGCGGTGAAGGCGGTGGAGACGCATCAGCCCGATTTGGTGCTCATGGACATTGCGATGCCTGGGCTGAATGGGTTGGAAGCCGCCGGCCGGATTACGAAGAGCTGGCCGAAGGTCAAGGTGGTCATCTTATCGATGCATGCCAATGAAGAGTACCTTCGCCAGGCCTTGAAGGCCGGAGTGACAGGGTACTTGTTGAAGGGCGCCGACATTCAGGAACTGGAGCTGGCGATCAGAACGGTCGGCAAGGGCGAGCCTTATCTGACTCCCTCGGTGGCGCGGTATGCGATTGAGGCCTATCAGCATGAAGGGGGGCGTCCGCTCAATCCGCTCGATCGGCTCAGCCCGCGTCAGCGGGAGATTTTGCAGCTTATCGCCGAAGGTCATTCCACCAAAGAAATTGCCTTTCGATTGAGTCTCAGCGCTAAAACGGTTGAAACGCATCGTTCCCAGCTGATGGAGCGGCTGGATATCCATGATGTCGCCGGGCTCGTCCGGTTTGCGATCCAGGTCGGGTTGGTCCATCCCTCCTCATAAAGCCCAGCGGTTCCCGTTCACGATGCTGGTACTGGGAAAGATGTCCCATCAGGAATTTCCTCACTGGGTAGGGAGGGAGGCATCTGGTAAGACTATCTCCCTGACGGGCGATCGCCCCTGAATGTTTCATATGAGGGCGTGCGTGATGGTTGTCATTGGACTCTTGGTGAAGGGGCCTCAAGGGGAAGAGTATTTGGTGACCGGCGAGTCCGAGGCCGGCGATGCTCCCAGGCCGTTTCGGATCTTTCGGCGCGAGCCGCAAGGCTGGGTCTCGACCAATTTGTCGACGGATGAGCAGGCCCGCTTGCGCGCCGAGTCGATGATCGGGATCTATAAGATGGCGAGGCAATTCGGTGTCGGAGTTCCCTGGCCACCTCAGGGGCTCACTCCAGATGCTTCCTGAAAATAACCACCGTCCAGCGGGAGGCCCGATCCGGGTTCTGGTGGTCGACGATCATCAGGTTCTTCTCCGCGCTTTAGAGGACTGGCTGAGCGGGGTGCCGCTGGTGAAGGTGGTCGGGATCTGCGGATCGGCCAGAGAGGCCCTCAGCGTCCTCCCTGAACGGCGACCTGAGCTGGTGTTGCTCGATGCGAATATGCCCGACATGGGCGGCATCGAAGCCGTCGAACCGATCAAACAATGGAATTCGTCCGTGCGCGTGGTCATTATGTCCTTCGACGAAGTCCATCTCGCCGTTGCGCGGAGGATGCCGTTGGTCGACCAGGCCATTGATAAGCACCATCTGCGGGAAGAGTTTCCCCTGCTGATTCAGGAGATCGTTCGCGCCAGACCCTCCAGTTGAGACGCCGGCTCACTGCCTCTGACCATGATTCTCTCCTCGCCCTCCTGACGGTGATTGCAGTATGATGCCCCTCTCACGGAGGAGGCCGCATGCTCGAACAACGCATCGACGAAGTGACCAAAGCCAATCAAGCCTTTTACGAGGCCTTCGGGAGCCTCGATATCGCCAAGATGGATCGCATCTGGGCGCACCAGGAATATGTCACCTGTATTCATCCCGGCTGGACACTCCGGTCGGACTGGCCCGAAGTGCGCGACTCCTGGGTGCTGATTTTCAACAATACGTTCTCCATGCAATTTGAATTGTCCGAGGTCATGATCCAGGTCGCAGGCGACATGGCCTGGGTGATCTGCGTCGAAAGCATCACCAGCCAGCAATCCGACGAGCCGCAAGAGGCCAAAGTGCTCGCGACAAACCTCTTCGAACGCATCGGCGACGAGTGGCTCATGATTCATCATCATGGGTCGGCGGTGATGGGGTAGGGCGCGGGGCAGCCTGGTCGTCTTCTGTGCTCGCCCAACGCGCGGCCTCAGAAGGCCCTCGTTGGATGCGCGCAGTGAGGAGACCTCCAGGCCGCCTGCTTAAGGAGGAAGAAAAAGAAGTGCTCGCTCAATGCCCGCAGGAGAACGCCACACCGCCGCCCGCTTGGATGAGTGTGGGGGGAGGGGCTGTTTGAGGTGCGCTTGAGCGATGATTTGACATCTCTTAAGCTGCTGGTTAGAGTCCTTTTTGTGTAGGAAACGCGGGCTTGAATTGGGACGTGGATGTCGCTATGTCGAGCAATGTTGCCGAGGTCAAAGCAATGATTCGGTCGCTGAGTTTCGAGGATAAGACCGAGTTGTTGAGGGTTCTGATCGGTGAACTCGACGGCCCGACCGACACCGATGTCGAACAGGCCTGGTTGAGGGAAGCCCAGCGTCGTCATCGAGAGATCGCAGAGGGGAAGGTCCAGTTGGTTCCTGTCCAGCAGGTGTTCGATCATCTTCGCGCTCGTCTGAAGAAATGAAGCTGGAGTTCCACCCTGAAGCGGAGGTGGAACGTATCGATGCTTCTGTCTGGTCTATTGAAATGCGAGGGTGGGGGTGTTGAGAAGGCAGTGTTTGCTGCAAGTGTTTAATAGAAACATGCCCCGAACTTTCGTCTGCTGTGAGGGAAGCGATCGAGATACCGTCTGGTCCAACCACGTGGTTTAGTGTAAAATGCGCCCATGAGTATCAAGGAACTTGAAGCCGAGGCATTGAAGCTCGATCCGAAGGCGCGCGCGCGCTTGGCTGGGAAGCTCTTGGAGAGTCTGGAGAATCTTTCTGAAGAGGAGAATGCCCGGCTCTGGGCTGAGGAGGCTCAGCGCAGAGATGCGGATATGGATGCCCATCCGGACTCCAGCGCTTCGGCGACGGACGTGTTCCGTGAAGCACGGGCCAAGCTGAAGTGAATGGAGCGAGTCTCCTACCATCGATTAGCCCGTCGTGAGTTGAACGAAGCAGCACAGTACTACGAGTCAGAAAGTTCAGGGCTCGGAGAGGCATTTCTTGACGAGGTCGAGCGTTGCACTCACGGCGCCGCGAATTTTCCTGAGGCCGCTCCGCTGATCACCAAGACGATCCGCCGCCGACTCGTCCCACGCTTTCCCTATGCACTTCTCTATTCCATCAAACCAGACAGCGTGCGGGTGCTTGCGGTCATGAATCTGAAGCGGCGACCTATGTATTGGGTTGGCCGGGAGTGATCGGGTATGAAGAGTGTCGCAGTGGGGTGAGATAGTTCCCGGTCAAGTCTTTGGTGAGTTGGAGGGGACTTCGTCGATTTGGATGGTTTTCTGCCATTCGGCTGAGACGGTGTCGCGCTCTTCCATTGTCATGGCGGCATATTTCAGGAACATCTGCGGGCCGCGGCGGCGGCGCCAGGTGAGGAAATTCAGGAAATGGTCCTTGCACAGGGACTTGGTGCCCGCTGGGGCATAGGGATTGGATTGACAGTTTGGTGCGCAGCAGTTGATGTCATGCATATTGTGCCTCGTGTAATGGAACTCAGTATGCCGGATGGATCACGAAGTTTTCAACCAGTCGAGCCTGGACGGCTTGGTTCTGGCCAGAGGCACGGGGCAAGGTCTGGCTCTGGATCCGGTGAGAGATGGTGCTTTCCTCTTGCCCCTGGCCTCCCGCCTGTTCCTGACTTGCCCCCTCTGGCTTCATAGGATAAGGACTCTCCATGCGATTCATCACCCCGTTGATTGCCACGATTCTGCTCTCCCTTATTTCGGTCGGTTGCACGTCTGCCTCGCGAGAAGGCTTGCCTCCGGGCAGTCCGTTCCTGGCTGAAGGGGTAATACAGCCAAAGGCGCTTCCTCAAGGGATCGCGGTCGGCGATGTCTCCGGCCATAGCGCCGCGCTGTGGGCGCGAACGGATGGTCCGGCGATGGTGCATATCGAATGGGCTCCTGCGTCGGCTTGGGATGCGGCGGAGAAAATGGGAACGGCGGTGTGGCCTCTCTTGCGGACGAATCGGGTGACCACGACGGCGGAGAGCGACTTTACCGCGACCATTCCACTGTCCGACCTGGTTCCGCGCACGCGCTATCGGTATCACGTCTTGGTGGGGCATGTGGCGGTGCCCCATGAACATATCGAGGCGGTGCTGGCGGCGCGCGGGGAATTCGTGACCTTGCCGGATGAGGGGACGTCGGTGCCGGTCATGTTTGCGTGGAGCGGCGATCTGGGCGGCCAGCAGCGGTGCCGGGTCGGACCGGACGGGTATCCGATCTTTGATCTCCTGCGGCGACAGCACCTCGACTTCTTCTTGTTCCTGGGGGACACGATTTATAGCGACGATACCTGTCCGGCTCCTCCGAACGAGCCGGGTGCCGATTTTAAAGCCACTACGCTGGACCAGTATCGGGCGCGGCATCGGTATCAACGCGGATCATTGCCGCTGCAACGGTTTTTGGCATCGGTGCCGGTGTATGTGACCTGGGACGATCATGAAGTGAAGAATAACTTCGCCGGACCTTATGAGGAGCACATGCCGGCGGGGCGTCAGGCCTTGCGCGAGTATTGGCCGATTGTGTCGCCGCCCGACGATCCGCAGCGGTTGTATCGGACGGTTCGCTATGGCGCGGATCTGGAACTGTTCATTCTGGACGATCGCCAGTATCGCAACAAAAATTCAGATCCGGACGGTCCGGAGAAGACGATGCTCGGCAAGGAGCAGTTGCGGTGGTTGTTGCAGGGGCTGCGCAATTCGTTGGCCACGTGGAAGGTGATTGCGACGTCGGTCCCGCTTTCGATTCCCAAGGGGGGAGGGGCGACGGTTCCCGGCAACGATGGATGGGCGGGCGGGCCTGATGGGACCGGGTTTGAGTATGAACGGCAGGTGATCGTCGATACGATTCTCACGCAACACCTCAAGAATGTAGTGTTCCTGGCGGGGGACGTGCACTACGTGCAAGCCAGTTCGTACGATCCGAACGGGGACGGGGTGCCGGACTTTCATGAGTTTGTGGCAGGGCCGCTTTCCGCAGCTCCCGGACGCATGTCGCCTCCGACGCTGGCGCTCAACGCGACGAATCTCATTCAAGAGGGCGGGTACTATAATTTCGGCCTGGTGCGGGTGTCCGGCTTGGCGTTCGATGTGACCGTGGTCGACGACAAGGGAACGGTTCGTTTTTCTCATCACCTCGCGGCGCAATAGCCGACCGGCTCGAATATCCCTCTTGCAATCCCGACCGCGGGCCAGTTACCGTACCAATTCGGTTCGGGCCGGTCGGCAGGAGTGTTCCCACTATGCTGTTCCAGGTGTTGTCGGTTGTCGGCGCTCTCATGGTGCTGACCGCCTACGCCTTGATCCAAAGCGGGATCTGGCGTGAACTGGATGCGGGCTATCTGGCCTTGAACATCATCGGGTCGCTGCTGCTGGGCATCGTGGCGATCGAGGATCAGCGGGCAGGGTTCATCTTGTTGGAGTTTGCCTGGGCCGGGCTCGGGTGTATCGGGGTCGTGCGGGCGATCAAGGCACGGAAAACAGCGGACGCAGTCTTATAAATCACGTCGGATAGCACGACACAGAGGGGAGATTACGTCATGGCAGGGTTGATGTCAGCAGACGAAGTGTATCAGAGAGCGGAAGATGCGGCGGCAGCGGCGACGAGCCCGGATGAAAAAGCGTTGCAGATCGATTATCAGGCGCTGAAGGAAAAATTCCGCGCGGCCCTGGGCGATCGCAAAGTGGCCTTGTTCCATATCAATAAGTTTTTGCCGGAAGGGTACGAAGATCAGGGCCGGTTCAATCTGGTGTTGCTCACCGCCGGCAATGTCGTGTTCGACATCGTCATCGGCGATTCCTACTTCCGGTACGACGTGGTGCCGGTCGGACAGTTGGATAAAGTGCAGGTGATCGATGCGATGTGGGACAACAAGGAAAAGCGCAAGGAAGAGCCGTTCCTGAGCCTGCGTTTGATGCACGGCGAAGAAGCGCATCTCTTGCTGGCGCTGGACGACGCAGAGCGGGCCAGCTTGCTGAAGTTTGCCGGTGCCGTGTCGGCTGCGAGAAGTCCCGAGAAGTAACGATTCTGTTAGGCGCGGCGGTAGAAGGGTAAATCCGCTACCGTCGCGTCGTGCTTCTTGCCTTCGACCTCGATCGATAACGCTGTGCCCGCCGTACTGAAGTCTCTCAATGGAAATCCGAGCGCGATGATGCCGTTCTGATGCGGTGACGTCGTGGCGCTGCTCATCCAGCCCACTTCACGGTCTCCGCTGAACAGCTTGGCGCCTTTGGGTGGAATCGTCGCATCGCGTAACACGAGACCGACGAGCTTTCGTCGCACATTGCCGTAGGTGTCCATTCGCGCCACGACTTCCTGGCCGGGATAGCATCCTTTGGTGAGGCTGAAGGCTTTGCCTTCCAGGTTGGCTTCCGGCGGGACAATTTCCTCGTTCAGTTCAGAACCGGCTTTCGGGATACCCGCTTCCATGCGAAGAGCTTCACGGGCCTGGCTTCCCACGGCCTTGATGCCGCTGGCCGCGCCGGTTTCCATGAGGCTGGTCCAGGCAGTCGCGACCGCATCGGCAGGAAGCAGAATTTCCAGATCGATCTCGCCGGTTTCTTCGGTTCGAATCACAAGGGCCTGCTGTCCGCCGAGCTGGGCGGTCACAAAGTTGATCGGTTGCAGATCGCCGCAGTCGATGCCAAAGGCTGATTTTACGGTCTGCGCCGCTTTGGGCCCGCTGACCAACAACAGCCCCCAACTCTCTGCGCAGTTTTCCATCTTGGCCTTTGTGCCGTAGAGGAGAAACTTCTTGAGCGCGGCATGAGTTGCGTCGCCGATTTCCCCGACGTCTTCGAGCATAACGGCGTCGGTCTGCAGGTAGCAGCGGAAGTAGGTGAGCATTTTCCCCTTGTGCGTTAGAAAGCTGGAGTAGCGGCCCTGGCCGGGCTGCAGGGGAAGGATGTCGTTGCTGATGACGCTCTGCAGCCACTTCACTCGATCGTCGCCGGTGACTCTGACCTTGCCGCGATGGGAAAGGTCGGCGACGCCGACGGCCTGCCGGACCGCTCGGTATTCCGCACGCCAGTCTCCGTAATGGGCGGGCATCTCCCAGCCGGTGACCTCTTCAAACGTGGCGCCGAGTTGGACATGCTGTGCGTGCAGACGGGATTGTTTCATCGGACGCCCTTCTGTACTTCGTCGACCAGATCTTTGGTCCGGGCCGAGAATTCATTTCGCGAGACGATTTTCGTGACTCCCAGTGCCTTGGCCCTGTTCCAGGTGTCCACTTCCTCATGGTTCGCGTAGGCAAGAATGGGAATGGATTTCGACCGGGGATCGGCTTTCAGCGTTTCGATGGCCTGAAAGGCGTCGAGGGTCAGATCGTTCATGTCTAGAATCACGGCTGCCGGGGCCGTGGCCGCAGTTTTCTCGGCAATGTCCTGCTGGGCTCGGGCCTTCTCGATGCGATAGCCGCCGGTGCGCAAGGCGTCGCGGACTTTGGTGTAGAAAAAGATATCGGTCACGGCGACGAGGATCGTGCGTTCGGTGTGGTCCATGTAATCCTAATTTAAGGAACTGATCAGTCGTCCCAGCGATTTCTTTGCGAGGGCATAGTTCGGGTTGAGCGTGAGGGCTTTTTTGTAGGCGTCGATGGCCTCGGTCCAGCGGCCCTTTTTCTCGTAGACCCGGCCGATATTCAAATGTGGGAAGGCCGGGCTTTCATAACGTCTGGCCTGCATGGCTTTCTGAAACCAGACGATCGCTTCGTCGAAATCGCCTTTTTCGATCAGATAGGCGCCGATGTCGTTGTAGGGGTTGCCGAAGTCGGGGTCCTGCGCGATGGCGTTGTGACATTCCTCGATGGCGTCATCGAGCCGTCCCATGAAACTATAGGTCCAGCCGAGAAAGGTATAGGCCTCGGCTGTGGGATGCACGGCCAGCGATTTCTTGTAGAGATTGACGGCCTCTTCCAGGTCGCCTTTCATCTGGCGTTCGTAGGCCTGCTGAAAGAGGTGCCAGGCTTCGCGCTTGTCCTCTTCACGGCCTTGGCCTTGCTCTAAAAAATCTTGTACATCCATAATCGGCTTCTGAAAAACGCCTCCAGCGGCGTTCTCGGTCGTTCAGTCGACTCGACGTACCGGAAACGTACGCCTCGTCGATTGTACTCCCTGCGGCCTTGCTGGAGACATTTTTGAGAAGCCGCAGGAGACGGGTTTGACTATTCGTTCTTCAGCTTCTTCTTGATCAACTCTGCGCCGTAACGCCCTGAGAGCAACATCGAGCCGAAGGCCGGGCCCATGCGGGGCGTCCCGTAGACGGCTGCCACGGCCAATCCGATGACGAAACAGTTGGGATAGACTTCGCCGGTCCGGTCCATGATTTCCTGCTCGGACTGCGCGACCCACATGGCCCCGTTGCCGGGGATGGCCTTGTGCAGGTTTCGCTTGTGCAGGAGTTCCACGACGATGGCATCGTGCCCGGTGGCATCCACCACGATCTTGCTCTCCAGCGCGATGGGATCGACGTGGATGATGTCGTGGCCGGCCATCTCGGCGGTGGTGTTGTTCACGACGATGCCTTCGAGGATGCCGTCTTTTCTCAAGATCAAATCGACCACCCGGGTGAGGTTCAGGACCTTCGCTCCGCCGCGATAGGCAGCGGCGACGAGTGCGCCCGTCGCATGCGGGGGGTCGACCATATACATTCCCTCGCACTCATTGATCTTCTTGCAGGGTACGCCGATTTCTTCGAGGATTTCATTGGCCGGCTCGCAAATGGTGGCTTTGTTCATCAGATAGCCGCCGTGCCAGAAGCCGCCGCCGAGCGCGAGGCTCTGTTCGACGACGAGCGTGCGGAAGCCCATCTGCGCCAGGTCGTGGGCGCAGATCAGCCCAGAGGGGCCGGCGCCGACGATGATGACGTCGCTCTCGATGAGGGAGTCGAATTCTTTATAGTATTCCCGCGCGATCTGCCGGGTAATATCTCGTTCGCGTAACGGTGCTGGTTGGGGCTTAGGCATATCGTTCTCCATCTAGCGGCTGCTGAAAATGGCCTCCAGCTTCGTTCTCGGCTCGGCCAAATCTTCAACGTACCCCTGAGGGTACGCCTCCGGTTTGGTCTCGCCTGCGGCCTCGCCGGAAGCTCATTGTGAGCAGCCTTATCTATAAATTTCAGATCCGGATTTCTTAAACTCTTCCGATTTTTCTTTCATGCCGATCTGGATCGCTTTTTGTTCATCCACCTGCAATTGCGCGGCATAGTCCCGGACGTCCTGCGTGATCTTCATCGAGCAGAAGTGCGGCCCGCACATGCTGCAGAAGTGTGACACCTTCGCGGCGTTATCCGGGAGTGTTTCGTCGTGGAAATCCTTGGCCGTGTCGGGATCGAGCGAAAGGTGGAATTGATCTTCCCACCGGAACTCGAAGCGGGCTTTCGACAGGGCGTTGTCCCTGATTTGGGCGCCGGGATGTCCCTTGGCCAGGTCCGCCGCATGGGCCGCGATCTTGTAGGTAATGACGCCGGTCTTCACGTCTTCGCGATCCGGCAGACCCAGGTGCTCTTTCGGCGTCACGTAGCAGAGCATCGCGCAGCCGTACCAGCCGATCATCGCCGCGCCGATGCCGGAGGTAATGTGGTCGTAACCCGGCGCAATGTCGGTGGTGAGCGGGCCGAGCGTGTAGAAGGGGGCCTCGTGGCATTCCTTCATCTGTTTTTCCATGTTGACCTGGATCATGTGCATCGGCACGTGGCCGGGACCTTCGATCATCACCTGCACGTCGTGCTTCCAGGCGATCTTGGTCAGTTCTCCCAGCGTTTCGAGTTCGGCGAACTGGCCTTCGTCGTTGGCGTCGGCGATGGAGCCTGGCCGCAGCCCGTCGCCAAGGCTGAACGACACGTCGTAGGCCTTCATGATGTCGCAGATCTCTTCGAAGTGGGTGTAGGCGAAGTTTTCTTGATGATGCGCCAGGCACCACTTGGCGTGGATCGATCCGCCGCGGGAGACGATGCCGGTCATGCGTTTCGCAGTCATCGGCACATAGGCGAGGCGGACGCCGGCGTGGATCGTGAAGTAATCCACGCCCTGTTCGGCCTGTTCGATGAGCGTGTCGCGGAAGATCTCCCAGGTCAGGTCTTCGGCCTTGCCGTTCACCTTTTCGAGGGCTTGATAGATTGGAACCGTGCCGATGGGGACCGGCGAATTGCGGATGATCCATTCGCGGGTCTCGTGGATGTTCTTGCCGGTCGAAAGGTCCATGACTGTGTCGGCGCCCCAGCGGATCGACCAGATCATCTTCTCGACTTCTTCTTCGATGGACGAGGCGACGGCGGAGTTGCCGATGTTCGAGTTGATCTTCACCAGGAAGTTGCGGCCGATGATCATCGGCTCGGTTTCAGGGTGGTTGATATTGTTGGGGATGATCGCGCGGCCTCGCGCGACTTCCTCGCGCACAAATTCCGGCGTGATGACCTTCGGAATGTTGGCGCCCCAGGCCTGTCCGGGATGCTGGGCGATGCCGCCGCCATGCCCGTTGCGGGACGCGAGTTCGCGCGCCACTTCGCGGGACTGGTTTTCTCTGATCGCGATGAATTCCATCTCGGGCGTGACGATACCCTTGCGGGCATAGTGAATCTGGGTCACGTTCTGTCCGGCTTTGGCGCGGAGCGGTTTGCGGATATGTTGGAAGCGCAGTTCGTCAAGCTTCGAATCGGCCTTGCGCATCCGGCCATATTGCGAGGAGACGTCCGACAGCTCTTCGACATCCGCCCGGTCCAGCACCCACTGGCGGCGGAGCGGGGCAAGCCCGGCGCGCGCGTCGATGGTGACGGAGAGGTCGGTGTAGGGGCCTGAGGTGTCGTAGATGGTGATCGGTTCGTTCGGCGTCGGCGCGCCGCCGTTCATCGATTTGGTCGGGCTGAGGCTGATTTCCCGCATCGGCACGCGCACGCCGGGATGGGCGCCGCTCACGTGAATCTTGCGCGACGCCGGGAAGGGCGCGGTCGTCAATGTGGCTGCGCTGTCCTTTGTATCTTGGCCGTTTGATCCATTCATAGTACCCATGGGGATCCCTTTCCTCGTGCCTCTCGTCTATGGGCGGAGCCGGTGATGCAAAAAAAAACCGCACCTGACAGGAGGGGTGCGGCTGAAAGTCGTTCCGGTGACCCGGCGACGTGTCCGCTTCCCTACGCTGGTATTACCCAGGTCAGGTTGTGAGGGTCGTCCGATCATTCGGACTCTCAGCCTGATGGCCCCCCTAGCTATGGGAAGATCGTATGCTCGGCTCCGGTCGTTGTCAACGGGCTAATAGCCCTACCGGGCTGCTAGGCCTTCTTCACGAAGCCGGTTCGTTGATTGTGGAGAGGGGCTAACGTAGAATCCACTCTTCCGGATTATTGCTGAGGTGTGTGTGAAAACAACGGCGACGATACCTAAACCGATTACCGACTATCAGGGCCTTACCTCTGAGGAGCTCTTTCGCCGAACGGCCGAGGCGAAGCGTGCCTTGGGCGACCGGGTCATGATTCTGGGCCATAACTACCAGCGGGACGAAGTCATTGAGCATGCCGATTTTCGCGGCGATTCGTTGTTGCTGTCGAAGCTGGCGGCGGAGCGCTCCGAACGGCCGTATATCGTGTTCTGCGGCGTTCATTTTATGGCGGAAACCGCGGATATCCTGAGCCGGTCGCAACAAACGGTGATTCTTCCTGACATGGCCGCCGGTTGTTCGATGGCGGATATGGCGGCGATCGAGCAGGTCGATCAATGTTGGGAGACATTGGGGCGCATCCTGCCGGTGGAAGAGACGGTGATGCCGGCGGTCTATGTGAATAGCGCCGCGGTCCTCAAGGCGTTTTGCGGCGAGCATGGCGGGATTACCTGCACGTCATCCAATGCCAGAGCGGTCATTGAATGGTGCTGGGCCAGACGCGAGAAGATTCTTTTCTTTCCCGATGAACATTTGGGCCGCAATACGGCCAACAAGATGGGGCTGCCCCGCGAGCAGATGATTGTCTGGGATCCGTTTCAACCCAACGGCGGCAATACCCGCGAAGCGATACAGAAGGCGAAACTGATTCTCTGGAAAGGGCACTGCAGCGTGCACCAGATGTTTCAGCCGGTCCATATCGATAATTTCCGGAAGCAGTTTCCGGACGGCAAGGTGATCGTCCATCCGGAATGCCATGAGGATGTGGTGAACAAGGCGGATCTCTCAGGATCGACCGAGTTCATCATCAAAACCGTCACGGCGGCGCCGGCCGGTACCGCCTGGGCGGTGGGTACGGAACTGAATCTGGTGAATCGCTTGAAACGCGATCTGACCGACAAGAAGGTGTTCTTCCTCTCTTCCACCGTCTGCCAATGTGCCACGATGTTTCGCATCGACGGCGCGCATCTCTGCTGGGCTATGGAAAACCTCGCCGACGGCCATGTGGTGAACCACATTGTGGTGCCCGATGAAGATAAGCGATGGGCGAAGATTGCGCTCGAGCGCATGATGTCCGTCAGTTGAGGCTTTTGGCTAGTGGCGCGAGGCAAGTGGCGAGCGGTTTGGGTCAACGGAAAATTGAGATTGCTACCGGTTCCCCCCTCCTGTAAATTCCCTCTTTGCCCATTGCCTCTAGCCACTGGCCTCGTGCCTACGAGTTTGACATATGGACTATAAGTCGACGCTCAATCTTCCCAAGACCGATTTCCCGATGAAGGCCAACCTGCCGCAGCGGGAGCCGGAGATGCTGGCCTGGTGGGCGCAGGAGAAGCTGTATGAGCAGATCCAGGCAGCCGGCCAGGGGCGGCCTCGCTACGTGTTGCATGACGGCCCTCCCTATGCGAACGGGCGCATTCACATCGGCCATGCGCTGAACAAGATTCTCAAAGACATCATCGTGAAGTCCAAGACGATGGCGGGCTTCCAGGCGCCCTATGTGCCGGGCTGGGACTGTCACGGTTTGCCGATCGAGCATCAGGTGATGAAGGAGTTGGGCGACAAGAAGAAAGATTTGGACACGCCGGCGATCCGCAAGCTCTGTCGCGAATATGCCGAGAAGTACGTCGCGATCCAGCGCGAGGAGTTTCAGCGGCTTGGCGTGTTGGGCGAATGGCAGCAGCCCTATCTCACGATGACGCCGGCTTACGAAGCGTCGATCATTCGCGAGTTCGGAAAGTTTGTGGAACGAGGCGGAGTCTACAAAGGGCTCAAGCCGGTGTTGTGGTGCACGCAGGATCAAACGGCGCTGGCGGAAGCGGAGGTCGAGTACGACAACCATACCTCCCCCTGGGTCTATGTGAAATTTCCGATCGTGACGTCGCCGTCGGTGCTCAGCGCGACCTTCCCCGGCATCGCCTTCCCTGAGGGCATCAAGTCGGTCTCGGTCGTCATCTGGACCACCACGCCCTGGACGCTTCCGGCCAATCAAGCGGTTTGTCTCCATCGCGACTTCGACTATGCCTTCGTTCAGGTCGGCGACGAGCTGCTGGTCGTGGCCGAAAAACTCCTGGACAGTGTGGCGAAGGAGTGCAAGCTCGAAGGCTATCGCGTCGTCGGGGTGAAGAAGGGCGGAGAGGGTTTCGAAGGATTGGAAACGCAACGGCCGCTGACGACCGGCCTGTCGCCGATTCTGCTCGGCGACTTTGTGACGTTGGAGCAGGGAACGGGCTGTGTGCATATCGCGCCGGGCCACGGGATGGAGGACTACATCCTGGTCCTGAACCACAACGCGGCTGCGTCGGTCGGGGAGAAGCTGGAGATTCTGGCGCCGGTCGATAACGGCGGGAAGTTTACGGACGTTGTGAAGGAGTTCGCCGGTCAGCATGTGTTCAAGGCCAATCCGAAAGTCGTGGAATTCCTTCAGGCCAACGGGCGGCTGCTGGGCCATGGCTCGCTGAATCACTCCTATCCGCATTGCTGGCGCTGCAAGAGTCCGGTCATCTTCCGGGCCACCGAACAATGGTTCGTCTCGATGGACCAGAACGATCTGCGCAAGGAAGCGTTGGCGGAGATCGAGCGGGTCCAATGGATTCCGGCCTATGGCCGTGATCGCATCAACGGCATGATTCAAAACCGGCCGGACTGGTGCCTCTCGCGCCAGCGGGTGTGGGGTGTGCCGATTCCCGGATTTACCTGCGCGGGTTGCCGGACCGTCGTCGCCGATCCAACCATTATCGAGCACGTTGCCGGGCTCATGGAGTCGAAGGGCGCGGATGTCTGGTTCGAGCGATCGGCCGCAGAGTTGCTTCCTGCGGGGATCGCCTGCGCGAAGTGCGGCGGGACGACCTTTGAAAAGGAGCGGGACATTCTGGATGTCTGGTTCGAGTCCGGCGTGAGCTTCGCCGCTGTGCTCAAGCCGAGGAAGTGGTGGCCGGCTGATCTGTATCTCGAAGGGTCCGACCAGCATCGGGGGTGGTTCCATAGCGCGTTATTGGCCGGAGTGACCACCGATCGCCGCGCGCCCTACAAGGCCGTGCTGACTCACGGATTTGTCCTTGATGGGCAGGGCAAGAAGATGTCTAAGTCGGCGGGGAATGTCGTCGCGCCGCAGGATGTGATCAAGCAATCTGGCGCAGAGATTCTGCGTCTGTGGGTGTCGGCGCAGGACTATCGTGACGATCTCAGAATCTCGCCTGAAATCCTGACCCATCTCATTGAGGCCTACCGGAAGATCAGAAATACCTGCCGCTTCCTGCTGAGCAATCTGTATGACTTCGATCCGGCGAAAGACCGCATTCCCTGCGAGCAGTTGCCTGAGCTGGATCGGTGGGCCTTGCATCGGCTGAGCGAGCTGATCCCACGGGTGCGGAAGTCCTATGACGACTTTGAGTTTCATACGATCTTCCATGCGCTCAACAACTTTTGCTCGGTGGATCTGAGTTCCGTCTATCTCGACATTCTGAAAGACCGGCTCTATACGTTCAGGACCGATTCTCCGTTGCGCCGCGGGTCGCAGACGGTGTTGTTTGAGACCGTGATGGCCATGACGAAACTCATGGCGCCGATCCTGAGCTTCACGGCGGAAGAAATCTGGCGGGTGGTGTCTGCGCAGGTGCCCGGAGGTCTCGGTACGCAGAGTGTGCATCTGGGCTCGCTCCCGGAGGTTGACCCGAAGTGGCGGGATGCGGAACTGGCCGCACGCTGGGAGACGTTGCTGGGTTATCGCAGCCAGGTGCAGGGGGTGCTTGAGGCGAGCCGC
Source organism: Nitrospira sp. (assembly GCA_030692565.1). NCBI lineage: Bacteria > Pseudomonadati > Nitrospirota > Nitrospiria > Nitrospirales > Nitrospiraceae > Nitrospira > Nitrospira sp. Next base: position 16,765 of record JAUYAO010000023.1, on the reverse strand, counting down.
CGCGACAAGGTGATCGGATCGTCGCTTGAAGCGCACGTTCAGCTTGAGGCGGATGCCAAGGCCTATCAGTTCCTGAAACCTTACGAGAAAGATCTCGGGACGATCTTCATCGTGTCGAAGGTGACGCTGTCGCAGGGGGCCGCAGGTCAGGCAGGGATCCAAGTGTCGGTGGCCAAGTCATCGGCCGGCAAATGCGAACGCTGCTGGAATTACCGCGAGGCGGTCGGCGCGGATACGGAACATCCGACACTCTGCGACCGGTGTGTGGAGGCGATCCGTTGAGCGCCTTCACTTTGCGCAATCTGGTTCTGGCTTCGCTGACGGGCAGCGTCATCGTCACCGATCAGCTGTCGAAGTTGCATATCATGCAGACCATGCGACTGCATGAATCCATTCCGATTATCCCCAATCTCTTCAGTTTGACCTATATCCGCAATCCGGGCGCTGCATTCGGATTGCTGGCTGGGAGCAGCAACGCCTTCCGGATGGTATTCTTCGGGCTCACATCGATTTTTGCGCTGGTGCTGCTCGGCACGATTCTCTACCGCATGCCGGAACGGGAGTGGATGGGGCGTTTGAGCGTGTCGGCGATTCTCGGCGGCGCGATCGGTAACCTCATCGACCGGCTGCGGTTCGGCGAAGTGATCGACTTTCTGGACGTGTATGTCGACAACTACCACTGGCCGGCGTTCAATGTGGCGGATTCCGCGATCACGGTCGGGGTGATCTTTCTGATCATCCACTTCATGTTTGAAAAGCCGGATGTCCCGCCGGTGGTGCCGGAGACTCCCTCAGTTCAGACCCCCGGCACGTAACGAGTCGTTTTTGTCAGTTTCCTGCAGTCTTCCCGTCACCACAAGACATCCTAGTGTCTCGTTCGCGATTCACGCGGAACGATGTAGAGGACGTCGCTTAGCGTACGACTAGAAACACGAGGATGCCGAGGGCAATACGGTAGTAGGCGAACACGCGCAAGGTGTGGCGCTGAACGTAGGTCAGGAAGGCTGCGATGACAGCCCAGGCGACGAGGAAGGAGACGAGCATGCCGATGCCCAATGCCACATAGTCTGCCTGATTGAATGTGGCCTTGGCCTTCAGCATTTGGTAGGCAGTGGCGGCGATGATCGTTGGTAAAGCAAGAAAGAAGGAGTACTCGGTCGCGACTTTCCGGTCGAGTCCGGCGAGCAAGCCGCCGATGATCGTTGAACCGGATCGTGACATGCCGGGAATGAGCGAGGCACATTGGGCGACGCCGACCCAGAAGGCGGACGTGATCGAAACTCGGTCCAGCTGGGTGGTCTGGATTGTCGGCTGCCGGGCTTCGACCGCGAGAATAATGAGTCCGCCGATGATGGAGGTTGCGGCAACGGTCTGGGGCGTGAACAGCACGGATTTGATCCATCCGTGCGCGAGGAAGCCGACGCCGGCGGCCGGGAGGAAGGCCAAACCGAGCCCGATCACAAACCACAAGTGAGGATGAGCCTGCATGGAGGCCCGGATGAGCGCCTTCCATGTGGGATGTTGGCCGCTCCGTTGCAACGTCTGCAAGGCCGCGTGCTCTTGCCACGCGCCGGAGAGGAGGCGGCCGATTTTTTCCCGTTCAAAGACGATGACGGCGAGAATGGCGCCAAGCTGAATCGAAATCTCTGCGTTGGCTGCGGCATCTCCGGTGAATCCCAATGCGTGGCCTACGAGGATCAAATGCCCGGTTGAGGAGACCGGCAGAAATTCCGTCAGCCCTTCGACAATGCCAAGGATTACCGCTAAGGCAGGGCCCCATTCAGTCATGACGTTCCTGTTTCGAACAGTGTGCTTGTGGAGAGTACGTATCGTTGCGATCATCACAGAGCTATCGGTTGTCGTCAAGCTCACAGGTGCTTCTTGCCGGTGGCTCTGCATCGATCGAGGTTCGCGGCGACAGCTGCAAATAAGTTGACAAAGAGGGACTGTTGGCATACACACAATTTGAATGAGTAGGGCATAGCCGGGAGGCAACGGATGCATGCCGGCAGAGAGCACCGGTCCCGTTCACTAATACGTGGTTATTGTAAGAGGGGGAGGTTTGTATGAGACGTGAGTGGATCTTGTCAGTGCTGGTGGTTGTGGCCATGATGACCAGCGGGTGCGTGGTTTCGAATAAGAAATATCAGGACGCGCTGGCGGAGGCGGATAGCGCGAAGATGGAACTGGAAAAGACGCGCCAGCAGAAGAACGCGATGGAGCAGCAGGTGAAGACGCTGAAGGAGCTGAACGTCAAGTTCGGCGGCGAGGCGCAAGCGGCTCGTGACGAACTGCAGCGCATCGAGCATGGGCGAGATAAAGAGCGTGGGTCGCTCGACACGCGGACGAAGGAGTTGGAAGATAAGCTGAAAGCGGTGTCCTCCCAGAATCGGAACGTGCGGGCGGAGTATGAGGATGTGAAGCGACACAATGAGACGCTGAAGTCGTTGGTCGCCCGCTATCAGAAGGAGCTCAAGGACCGATCCCGCTCGGTGACCGGTTCACTGACGCCGTCCGCGCCACTTCCTCCGCTTCCGGGGGCAGCCTCGACGGCTCCGGCGCCGAGCGCTCCCGCGGCCGGCTCGGCGGCGATGAATGTGAACAAGGCGTCCGCGAGCGATATGGTGTTGTTTCTGGGGCTGAAGAAGGACGAAGCCGATCGGATCGTCACGAATCGTCCCTATCGTGTGAAGGGCGAATTGGTCGCCAAGAACGTGGTGCCCAAGGAGACCTTCGACATGATCAAGGATCGTATTTCCGTCAGCCCGTAACTGTTTGCAGGGGCGATGATGCGGTCGATGAGGGCCGTTCTCCCGTCAGGGGGAACGGCCCTCGTGCTTTCGGAGGCTGTCGCGGGATGATTCGTCCCGCAGCTTCCTGCTATGATGAATGCACTCTGGTCAGGCAAGGATTAGCTTATGCGACGACTCGGGATTGTGCTCGGCATTGTAGCGGTGGGGCTTGCCATCGGCGGGTATGTGTTCTTCACCGGAGAGCGCAAGGTGCCGGTGCGCTATCGGACCGCCGCCGTCGAACGGGGTTCTATCGTTTCTATCGTGAGCGCAACGGGCACCATCAATCCGGTCGTGTCCGTGCAAGTCGGCTCGCAAGTTTCCGGCATGATCAAAAGTCTCCACGCGGACTTCAATTCGCGGGTGAAGGCCGGCGACATCGTGGCGGTGATCGATCCGGAACCGTTTAAGGCCCGTCGGGATCAAGCTGCGAGTAATCTGGAAATGGCGAAAGCGAATGTGGCCCGCGCCAAGACGGATGGAGCGCAGCGTAAACGCGAACTCGACCGGGTCCGCTCTCTGATCGATCAGAATTTTGTGTCGCAGAATGATGTGGATGTGGCTGTGACCAACGCGCAGGGCGCGGAAGCGCAGGTGCACGTGGCCGAGGCGCAAGTCAGGCAGGCGGAAGCGGCGTTGAACTCAGCGGAACTGGAATTGAAATACACCACGATCCGTTCGCCGGTCGATGGCATTGTGGTGGCCAGAAACATCGAAGTCGGGCAGACCGTCGCCGCCAGTTTTGCCACGCCGAACCTGTTTCTGATCGCGCTCGATTTGACGAAGATGCAGGTGGATACCAATGTGAGCGAGTCGGATATCGGCGGGATTGCCGAGGGAAAGGATGCGACGTTTTCCGTGGATGCCTATCCCGGCGTGCGGTTTTCCGGATCGATCCGCCAGGTGCGGTTGGCTCCGATCAATGTGCAGAATGTGGTGACGTACAATGTTGTGGTGGCCGTCGACAATCAAGACCTGCGTCTGAAGCCGGGGATGACGGCGAATGTTTCCATTGTCGTGGCGCAACGAGAGCAGGTGCTCAAGGTGCCGAACGCTGCGTTACGCTTTACGCCTCCCAAGAGCGAGCGGGCAGAAGGCGGATCGGCTGAAGGAAAACCGGCCAAGGCTGAGGGGCGACCGGCTGCGAGCCGAGCGTCATCCGGCGCTATGGAGACCGGAGCCGCCGCACGTAAAGTCTGGAAACAAGATGAGTCCGGCGAGCTGGTCTCCGTGTCGGTTCAGACGGGGATTTCCGATGGCGTGGCGACGGAGATTGTCGGCGGATCCCTCGGGGAGCAGGATACGGTCATCGTGGGGCTGGATGTGCCTCGAGCGAATCGCCAAGGGAGCGAGCTGCCACCCGGCTTCGGTGGCGGCGGCGGACAGCGCCGCACGCGTGACCGGGGTATGTAGTGGTCATGACTCACTTCGTGCACGGTGTGATCGAATGCCGCTGACAAGGCAGGGCGCTCATGGATAGTGGACATGGCCGGCCGGTTTCGTTGATTCAGTGCGAAGACCTGTGGAAAGTGTATCGCTTAGGCGATGTGGAGGTGCAGGCGCTTCGCGGGCTGAATCTCACGGTCGAGCAAGGCGAGTTTGTCGCGATCATGGGTTCATCGGGGTCAGGGAAGTCGACGCTGATGAACATGTTGGGTTGTCTGGATCAGCCCACCAAGGGCCATTATTGGCTGAACGGCGTCGATGTTGCGGCGCTTCGCGCCGATGAGCTGGCTGAGATCCGGAATCGGCAGATCGGGTTCGTTTTTCAAAGCTTCAATCTGATCCCCCGCACCAGCGCCTTGGAAAATGCGCAGCTTCCGCTCTTCTATCGCGGCCTCTCTCTTCGCGAGCAGCGAACGCTGGCGGCGGCGGCGTTGGAGCGGGTGGGATTGAAGGGCCGCGAACAGCACTATCCGACGCAATTGTCCGGCGGGCAGCAACAACGGGTGGCCATTGCCCGCGCATTGGTCACGACGCCATCCCTCTTGTTGGCCGACGAACCGACCGGAAATCTGGATACAGAATCGAGCCGGGAAATCATGACGATCCTCGATCGGTTGAACAAGGAAGAAGGCATCACGGTTATCTTAGTGACTCATGAACCCGATATCGCGGCCTATGCTGCCCGTGAAATCGTGATTAAAGATGGGCAGGTGCTTACCGATCGGCATACCAAGCCCGGGCATCCGTCCCCTCTGGTGGGGCGCTGATGCCGGCATTTCTCCTCCTCACGCTCATGACGGCGATCCGTATCCTCAGCCGCAACCGGCTCAGGGCCGGGCTGACAATGTTGGGGATCGTCATCGGGGTTGGTGCCGTGATTGCCATGGTCAGTATCGGAGAGGGAGCCAAGGCGGCGGTGCAGGCGCAAGTCGCCAGTATGGGAACCAATGTCATCATCGTGCTGCCGGGGTCGACGACTGTCAGCGGCGTGCGGGGCGGACAGGGCGGCGCAGTCACGCTGAATGTGTCCGATGCGCTGGAGATGAAGAAGCGCATCCCGTTGCTGCAAGATACCGGGTGGGCGAAGCGTGATGTCATGCAGATCGTCAATGGGAACAAGAATTGGAATGGGTCCGTAAATGGAGTTTCCCCCAGCTATCTGACGATCCGCGACTGGTCGTTTACCAGTGGTGGCCCATTTACGCAGGTCGATCTGGATGCCGCGGTGCGTGTGGCGCTGGTCGGGCAAACCGTGGTGGAAAATCTGTTTGAGGCGGGTGAGGAGCCGGTCGGGTCCGTCATTCGGATCAAGAATGTGCCGTTTCGTGTGATCGGGGTGCTTGCACCGAAGGGCCAATCGGCCCAAGGATCGGATCAGGACGACATCGTGTTTATCCCCTTCAGCACCGCGGAGCGGAAAGTCTTTGGGACGCAGTTCATCGGATCGGTCGGGGCCTTGTTTGCCACGACGGAGCGGCAGGAGGATCTGTTTGCCGCCGTCGATCAGATTCGTGAGTTCTTGCGGGCCCGGCATCGGCTCCAGGCCGAACAGGGCGACGACTTTACGATCCGCACGCAGGTCGATATTGGAAAAGTTCAAGAAGGCACGAGTCAGACGTTGACGGTGATGCTGCTCTCCATTGCGGCAGTTTCGCTGCTGGTCGGCGGCATCGGCATTATGAATATTCTACTGGTCTCCGTGACGGAGCGGACGCGGGAGATCGGCGTTCGGATGGCGGTGGGGGCCAAGCGGCGGCATATCCTCATGCAGTTCTTGATCGAGGCCATGACCTTGAGTGTCGTCGGCGGGACGCTGGGAATTGTCGTCGGGGTGGTGGGTGCGAGGCTGACGACCGTTATCGCGGGGTGGCCCACGATCATTTCCGGCGATACCGTGATCGCGGCGTTTGTCTTCTCGCTCGCGGTCGGTCTCTTTTTCGGTCTCTATCCAGCCAATAAAGCGGCTCGGCTCAATCCGATCGACGCGTTACGCTACGAGTAGCGATCGATTTCAAATCGTCTATCGTCTTCATGTGCAGGGGGTATCGGCGACGTTGCTGGTGCGTGTTCTGCCAGGGCTAGGCGGCTTGTGACGCGCTGGCGGGATGGGCGGGTTCCTGGGAGTCCAGCACCTTATCGATAGCCCGTTCGGGCGTGACATTGACTTGGTCTGACAGGTCGACAACGAAAGGGGTTGGTGCCTCATTCCCGTTGGGAGTATGGGTGATTGTGACGACAGGTCGATGCAGCGCTGACGGATTCAACTCCGTCACAACAGCCTTTTCGCTCGTGTTCAACTGCACGCGGCTGTGAACCGGGTAGATGCCGATCAGCTTGATAAAGCGCGACAGGATGACCTGATCGAACGCCCCGTCCTGGGATTCTCGGAAAATCCGTTGCAGCGCTTGATGGGGTGCCAGCGGCGACGCTCCGCCGAATCCGGTGATCAACTCATCGTAGTAATCGGCAATCATCAGAATGCGCGAGCGTTCCGACGTAAACTCGCCTTTGGTGCCTTGGGGATAGCCCGAGTCATCGAGGCGGATATGGTGCTCCCCGATCATTTGCAAGACTCTGGTTTCGAATCCCCCTTGCCGTTCAAGCGCGAGAATACCCAATCGGGGATGCGACTGGAGCAGTTGCCGGTCTTGCCGTGAGGGCGGATGGGAGGTGTTGGCGCTTCGCTGAATGATCGGTGCGGGAATCTGGAGCAGGCCGATGTCGTGAAGCAGCGCGGCCATGGCCAGTTCCTGGAGTTCGAGCGGGTTATAGCCGAACGATTGTCCGACGACGAGCGACAAGGTGCAGGTTGAAAGCGCATGGTGGCTCAGGGACGAATCTCCTGCCCGTTGCTGGCTGAGCGCCATGAAGATGGCTGAATTCTGGAGGGTTCGTGTGACGATTGCGACTTCCTGCACGGCTTCGGCTGCCAACTGAGGGTCAACGGATCCCTGTTCTGCAATAGACGAGAAGACCGAGTGAACGGCTTGCTCCAATTGCTTTCTGGCAACCAGAGCTTGGGCATACTCTTCGTTCAGCTGGGTCAACGGCTTGGGAACCAATTTCGATGGAGGTGCCTGCGGCGTCAGCGTCATCTCTTGCGAGGAGATCAGCGGGTCGAGCGTACCCACCGTTTCAACATCATCCCCGCGGGACAGATCAATAACGATGCGCTGGGCTCCGGCGCGGCGCAGCTTCTCAATTTGAATCGTGTGTTCGATGGGCAACGAGCGCCGGAGAAACGGCGATCGAAACCAGGACAGGTCGATCTTCGCAACGTACATCCCGACGCGGAGTTGATCGATCGAAATCGTCTTTGTGGCCATGGCTATGGATACGGCAAATAGTTAAAAGAGTTCACACTCTTATCGGTTGTGCCTGCGGGAATCTAAAGAGGGGTGCTGGATATATTGGGACTGCTATTGGGTAGCCAGGGAGAGGGCAATCTGAATCCGGGGATTGGTTCGATCGACATCCTTATAGAGATGGGTTTCCACTATGCGATTGTCATTGAGGCCGATCCCTTCGCAGAGGGCATCCTGGGCGATTTTGAGTCCGCCGTCGACATCGCGTCTGAGGGGCGAGGTGAAATAAAACCGAATGGAGAGGGCGAGAGGTTCCGATTGAAGCCGATGCATCAGCACTCGCTTGTGGGGAGATTGAGACAAGGCCAGCCAGAGCTGCTGCCCGACATGTTGCTTATACGTTCGACCTGCCGAAGACAGGACCCGGCGGCCCTGAACCGTGGCGTACTGATGGTTGATGCTGGGTGGAACCGGCAGCGTGATCGCGATGGATTCGGCCGTCACAACTGCAGAGGGCACCGGGATTTGAAGCGGCGCTCGGGGACGCGCTTGTCGAACTGTTGGGGGTAGATTGGCAACGGACGGCTGTTTCGAAGCTGGTTCGGCTTTGGCGGCCGGTCGATAGGAGACGACGCGAACGGGGACTTTTGAACGATGGGAGCCCGTGTGACGTCGTCCGGCAGGCATGGAGCGAACTTACAGCAGGTTCTGAATCTTCGACATGTTCTGTTCGTAGCGGTCTTCGGTGCGGGCAATGTAGCGGCGCCACTCGCTGGGATTCCAGACTTCCATTCGGTGATACATCCCGACCAGAATGATTTCGAGATCTTCATCCAAGGGAATCTGTTTCCGCAAGCGGCCGGGAATGAGGATGCGGCCGGTCTTGTCGATTTCTGATGTGCCTGCCTCGGACACGACAAAGTGCATGAACAGGCGGCTTTGGTCTTCATCGAGTGTCGTCTTGGTCCGGTCGAGGACCTTTTCCCATTCCTTCAACGAATAGATGAGGAGGGATTGTTCCGGGCCCTTGAGGAAGGTGACGGCCTGGCCGTCGGCTTCAATCTGCTCGCGGATCGGGGAGGGGACGATGAAACGCCCCTTCTCGTCGACTTTGCAGAGATATTCGCCAGCGAACATAGATCGATCCTAGTTTATGACGGGAGGGCGGTTCTGGTCCGGTCGCGGATCCACTGCTCCAGATCCGAACGTACGAATCGCCATTCTTTCCCAAGCTTGAAGGCTGGAATCTGTCTGTTCTGTATATAGCGATAGAGGGTGCGGGTCGTAATCTTCAGGTACAGACACGTCTCCGACACCGTCATCAATTCGCTCTTCGGGGCTGTCCCCATCGTCCCACCTGTTCTGAGAAGGTCTGTTTCTCATAAGACTCCAGAAGATAAGGGCTATTTTAGTGAGTGAGGGCGGATTGTCAAGTAAAAATACATGACAATGCCTGTCATAGACTGTCAGTGCTACCGTTATCGGAGGTCCCGCTATCGGCCGAATCCATCATGGCCTCGACATCCTGTTCGACGTCCTCACCCATCTCGACTCCCATGTGTTTCATGAAGCGGGACATTGACTCCGGATCGTTCTCATCCAGTCCGTCGAAGTTGTCCGGGGCTGAAAGGGAAGCAAGCCGGGCCTCATCGGACTTTGGGGCGGAGAATCGGGAGAGGAGGCGGTCCACAGACTGGCTCCCGCACTGTTTGCAGGCCGGCGGGGTCGAGCTGGCCAGGCTCAGCACCAGCAAGGTGCTTCGCTTCCGACAATCGCGGCAAAGGTATTCGTAGATCGGCATGGCTATCCCCTCAAGACTCCTAGGAGACCGGTGGCACGTTGGGCCAGGATTCGGTCAGGCACGACACTCGACTCGATCGTTCGTGCCAGGGTGAGGACGAAGACGGCCTCTGCTCCGGCTGTTCGAAGTACCTTGGCACATTCGTTTGTCGTCGTGCCAGTCGTAAAGACGTCATCGATCAGCAGGATACGTTTCTGAGCGATCGACTCCGGTCGGCGGACTGCAAAGGCCCGGCGAAGATTCTTCATCCGTTCTTTTCGCGACAACGTGCTTTGGGGTTCTGATGGAACGGTTCGAACGAGATTGGTGAACGAAAGGGGGAGATGCAGGTGTGTGGCCACCTGATCGGCGAGCAGCAGCGATTGATTGAATTCACGCTCTCTCAAACGGGTGGGATGCAACGGGACCGGGATGACGAGGTCGGCATCCAACGAAGCAGGGATGGCTGCGATCATTAAGCGTCCCAGCGGCTTGGCCAGCGAGACTTTCCCTCTGTATTTGAACAGGCAAATAGCGTCTTGCAAAGGCGGCAGATAGGGATACAGAGTCCAGGCTTTCACATAGGCGGGTGGGCGAACCGTGCAGTGGTGGCAGCGATGGGTGGGGCTGTAGGTGAGTGCGACGGGCGAGGGGAGCGGACGATCGCATTGCGAGCAGCGAGCCAGCCTGAGCGGAGCGACGGTGTCCCAGCAGCTCGTGCAAAACAGCGGGACGGGATCGGTCGTGAGCGGCACTCCACATGTGGCACAGTCAGCCGGCAGAATAAATCTGACGGCGTGCCGTATCAGGCCAGGCAGTTTCTGAGGCCACGATTCCATCTTGCGCCACTCTCAGACAGGGAGAGATGCGGCTGGTTGTAGGATAGGAACGGGCGCCTGTCAAGGTTGTGGGGTTCTAAATGGTTGTGTTATACGAGGACGATCGTTCTACATGGCATTGCAGAATCTGAGGTGTGTTGCAGACATGGTGAAGCTGGCCCGGTTATCCAAGACCTATGAGCGTGGCGAGGCTGCGGTGGCGGCGCTGCATGAGGTGAGTCTCGATGTCGGACGCGGCGAGTTCTGCGCGTTCGTCGGGCCCAGCGGTTGCGGGAAGAGTACGTTGCTGAATCTGGCAGGCGGCCTCGATCGGCCTTCGTCCGGAGAGCTCTATCTCGACGGGCGGGCGACTACCACATTTACCAGTCATGATTGGACGGTGGCGCGGCGGGAACTGATCGGCATCGTGTTCCAAGCGTTTCACTTGGTTCCAGGGCTGACGGCTTTGGAGAATGTCGCGCTGCCATTGATGTTGCGCGGAGACGGCGGCCGGTCAGTCGCACAGCGGGTCGAGGAAGTGCTGGAGCTGGTCCATATGGGGCATCGGAAGCATCATCGTCCCGGAGAATTGTCGGGTGGCGAGCAACAACGGATCGCGATCGCCCGGGCGCTCGCGCATCGGCCGAAATTGCTTCTGGCTGACGAACCGACCGGCAATCTCGACTCCCATCAGGGGGCAGAGATCATGACATTGATTCGATCGCTGACGAAAGCAGGCGACGTCACGGTCTTGCTGGTGACGCATAGCCAGACTGCCGCGCAATGCGCGGACTATACCTGGACGATGCAGGACGGGCGGCTTGTTGCGCGCGCACCATCGACGGCTTTAACGGGGGTAGCATGACGGATCTCTCGACGACGATTGCAGGGGTGAAGTTTCCCAGCTGTTTCATGAACGCGGCCGGCGCGCTCTGTGTCACGCGGGACGAACTGGTGGCGCTGGGCACATCGCGCGCAGGGGCGATTGTCACCAAGTCCATGACCGTCGAAGCGCGCCAGGGGAATCCGGAGCCCCGGTACTACGGCTTTCCGGGCGGCTCGATCAATTCGATGGGCTTGCCCAATCTCGGCTATCGGGCCTATGCCGAACTCATTCCCGAGTTGAAACAGTTCGGCAAGCCGGTCATTGCGAGCGTGGCGGGGCTGTGCGAAGACGATTTCCCGACGATCGCGGCCGCCATCAATGCAGCGAAGCCCGACTTGATCGAAGTGAATCTCTCCTGCCCGAATATTCCCGGCAAGCCGCAGATCGGCTATGACCCGGAGGCGTCCGAGCGTCTGCTCAAGCGGGTGCGCAAGGTTATCACCGTCCCGATGGGTGTGAAGCTGCCGCCTTATTTCGATCCGGCGCACCATGAGGTGATGGGGAAGGTGATCGGCCGGTGCGAGGTCGACTTTCTCAACATGATTAACTCGGTCGGCAACGGCCTCGTGGTCGATCCGGAGCGGGAAGAAGTCGTCATCAAGCCGAAGGGCGGGTTCGGCGGGTTGGGCGGCACCATCATCAAGGCCGTGGCGCTCGCGAATGTGCGGGCCTTCTACAAAATCTTCCAGGGAAAGATTCCCATCATCGGCACCGGCGGCGTCATGCACGGAGTCGATGCCTTCGAGCACTTCCTCTGCGGAGCGTCGGCGGTGCAGGTCGGCACGGTTCTGGTTGAAGAGGGGCTTGGCGCCTTCGGACGGCTGGAGACGGAACTGGCGGCGCAGCTGAAGAAGAAGGGCTACGGATCAGTGACGGAATGTCGGGGGAAGGTGAAAGAGCTGTGACGCTATTTCAGGCCGAAGTTGCGTGGCAGTAATCCTTGCTGAAGGCCTTGGCGAAGCAACTGCGCCACGTTTCGGACATTCAGCCGCCGCATCAGATTGAAGCGATGCACCTCGACGGTGCGGATGCTGATCGCCAGTGTTTCCGCAATTTCCCGATTCGTATGGCCGAGGGCGACCATCTTCAGGATTTCCCGTTGCCGGGGGGTAATGGAGAACTCGGCCTTCGGGCTCCGGTCTATCTGAAGTGCGTTGTTCCCTCGACTACGTGCCATGTGTGACTCCCGATCAAATGTTCCTCGTCAATCTAGCAAAGGGTCGGCGACCTGTAAACGAAACGGCCATTCTGCGCAGCCCGTAAATCATTCGTGCGTGCAGGTGTTTCCCGTCACCGTGGTTCTACGTAAGTGCGAACAGCAATCGGATCTCTAGGAGCCGCACAATGGCCTGGTTGAACGTCGTCGCGCTTCTGCTGTGGTCCCACATGACCCAACGGCCGTTCCGGACGGTGCTTACGATTGTGGGCGTGGCGCTGGGCGTGGCGGCCTCGGTGGCGGTGCGGACGGCCAATGTGGAGGTGCTGCACTCGTTCGAGCAGGCCGTGCTGACCGTTGCCGGACCAACCACCTTGGAGGTCTCCGGAGGAGACTTCGGGCTGGATGAACAGCTGATCGCGAAGGTGCGGGACGTACCGGGCCTGACGTCTGCGTCGCCGGTGATCGTGCAGACGGCGGTGCGGCTCGATGCCGGGCGTCCGGCTGGAGCGGCACAAGTCATTGGACTGGATCTCCTCGCCGAGTTCGATACCCGCGGCTTTCGAGTGATGCCGGAGCAGGGTGACAATCCGCTCGCGGACTTGCTGAAAGCCGACAGCCTCTATATCGGGAGAAAATTAGCGGCGGAGTGGCATCTCGAAAAGGGTAGTACGGTCCAGCTCCAAGTCGGCCCCCGGCAGGTCCAGGCGCGGATTGCCGGTGTGATTCAGGACCGGGCCGACCGGGTCTCGTCCTGGGATCGTCTAGCCGTGATGGACATCGCCGCCGCTCAAGTTCTCTTTGACATGGTCGGAAAGCTGGACCGGATCGATCTGGTGACGAATCCGGAGGTTGAGATTGACGCGGCGGCGCAGGCCGTGCGCGCCGTTGTGCCGCCGCATGTCACGGTCGAGCGGCCGGCGAGCCGGACGCAGCAGGTCGAGCAGATGGTGCGGGCGTTCCGATTGAATCTCACCGTCCTGAGTTGGGTCGGTCTGCTGGTCGGTATGTTTCTCATTTACAACACGATGGCGTTCGCCGTGGCGCAGCGCCGCCGCGAGATCGGTATCTACCGTGCGATTGGGATGACCCAGACACGCGTGGCCGGGCTCTTTCTGGCTGAGGCGGCTCTGTTCGGGCTGCTGGGTGGAATTGCCGGGAGTGTGGGCGGAATTCTGCTGGCGCAGAAACTGGTCATACTGGTCAGCCGGACGATCTCGGATCTCTATACCCCGGTGAGTCAGGGGACCGCATCCTGGTTCGACGTAGCTGAACTCTGGCAGGCCTCTGCTGAAGGGATTCTGATCGGCTGTCTTGTCTCCATGATCGGAGCGATCGGGCCGAGCCTCGATGCCAGCCGCACCGCCACCGTGCGGGCATTGGCACCTGGCGACTACGAGAGCAGCCGACAGGTGCGGGTAGGGGGATTGGCGGTTGGCGGGATCGGGTTGCTCGTTCTAGCCGGGCTGCTTGCTTTTGCCGGGCCGCTGGGCGGAGCGCCGATTCTGGGCTATCTCGCGACATTCTGTTTATTGGCTGGACTGTCGTGCCTTGCTCCGCTCTGTGTGACAGGCTGGAGAAAACGAATTCTCCAGAGCGAACGTCTTGCCGGCGCGCAGGGCGCGATGCGAGAGATTGCTGTGGAGCATGCAGCGAGGAACCCGGGCCGGAACGGCGTGACGGTCTCTGCCCTGATGGTGGGCCTGGCGATCATGATCGGCGTGCTCATCATGGTGCGCAGTTTTCGGCACACCGTCGAAGTCTGGATCAACGAGACCGTGATCGCCGATATCGTCGTGGCTCCCTCGACCTGGCTGCGGGAGGCGAATAGCGGGAACGGCACGAAGAGTCTGCCCCCAGGCTGGCGCGGCGTACTGGCCGCAATCCCCGGCGTGGCCGAGGTGGATACCTATCGGGATGTGCGGGTGGAGGTGAAGGGGCAGCGCGTGGCGATCGTCTCGCGCGATCTGCGGTTGCATGCCAGGCGCAGCCAGTATCTCGTCCGTCAGGGGAGTTCCACCGACCGGTTGAATCAGGCGGTCGAGAGCGGCGGGATCATCCTGTCTGAAGTGCTGGCCAACCGGCTCGGCGTTCGCGAAGGCCACTCGCTGGGGATCATGACCCCGCAAGGAGCGCGGTCGTTTCCGGTCGTGGCCGTGTTCTACGACTACGCCACCGACGGCGGAAAGTTGGTCATGGATCGCGGGCTTTATCAATCGCTCTGGCAGGACGAACTCGTGACCGTCTTCCCGATCTATCTGAACGAGGGGGCGGATAGGGAGCAGGTCAGGCAGGCGATCGCCGGCGCATTGCAGCAAGCACCGGACCGGACCCTACCACCGCTCATCATCAGCAATGCTGAGTTGCGCAAGGAAATCCTCGACATCTTTGACCGGACCTTCTTGCTCACCTATGTGCTCGAAGCGATCGCCGTGATCATTGCCATGCTCGGCATCGTGAATACACTGGTGACCTCGGTGCTGGAACGGCGCCGGGAGTTTGCCACGCTGCGCGCCATCGGCGGCAGCGAAGGGCAGATCCGGCAACTCGTTTTGTGGGAAGCAGCCTATCTGGGTGTCGTAGGCATCGCGCTGGGACTGGTCGGCGGCGGGCTACTGTCCCTACTGCTCATCAAAGTGATCAACAAGCAATCGTTCAGCTGGACGATTCAGATGATTCTGCCGTTCGGCGCCCTCGCTCAAGCCGTCGGCCTCGCCGCGGCAGCCACGCTGATCGCCGGCTACTTCCCCGCCCGCTGGGCCGCACAGCAACCAGTAGTGGAGGGGTTAAGAGAGGAATAGCGCGAATCCATCGATCTGGTCTATCCAGCGTTCGATCGGAGTGGGGGAACAGGCTAGATTCAGCTTAGTAGAGGTTGATCGATATCTTGATTGGACACTGGCAACGCTCTAGGCTCGTCCACAAGGACACGGAGATACGTGATGATCTGCAAAGAGTACATCGTCCGTGATGCGACTATCTGCGGAGGAGAGCCTGTGGTCAAAGGAACGCGGGTGACGGTACGCACGATTCTCGCCGGCCTCAAGTTGTCTGCTTATTGCACCGGACGATCCTGACCGCACAGAGACTGCCCCCCTCCCGGTATTTCCCGACTCGTGAGCAATCTTTCACCGCCGTCATCGCGCCCCCGTGTGTTCGTCTCCGCGGCATTTCGTTACCCGATGGCCGTGACAGGTTCGCAATCTCAGGCGCGAGGTGGCAGAGGAGCAGCAAGAGGAAATGTGTACAGACCACGGCAGGGGCAAGAACCGACCCCAGTTCTGACTTTCAGATTCTTCCGCAGAGCGGCATCACGCTTCGAGCACAATGGCCCGTCGTACTCTTGGCACGCCGGTCTTGCGGGCCTGCCACAAATCATACGCAGCCTGCTGTGCCACCCACACATCAGCGCGGCCTCCATTTTTCACGCCGAGCCATCCTTCTAATCGCAAGGCCATTTCCGGAGAGATCGCCGCTCGTCCATTCAAGACGCGCGACAAGGCGGCACGGGTCACCCCCAGTTGCGCCGCGGCTTGCGTCACGGTCAAGCCCAGGGCAGGCAAAATATCCTCTCTCAATGTTTCGCCTGGGTGCGGGGGATTATGCATTCGGCTCATGTGGAGTCCTCCTAGTGATAATCTTGGTAATCGATGAGGAGGACATCCCCGCCATCGAAACCAAAGGTCAGTCGCCAATTTTCGCTCACGGACACCGCATACCGGCCTGCAAGAGTGCCGGCCAATCCATGCAGCCCCCACCCCGGCACATTCATATCCGCCGCCGTTTGGGCCAGGTCAAGTCTGGCCAGTTGTCGCCCGAGCCGGGCCGCATGGTGCGGCTGGATACCCGCCTTGCTGCCTGTTTCAAAAAAGGCTTGTAGCCCCTTGTGCCGAAATGACCTAATCATACCAGAGAACTGTATAGCGTAGCGTTTCGCCTGTCAATGCTCGACACTCATCAGACCTCGTAGGCACCTGCGTGCACCAGGCGCCACACCCGTCAAATCCACACCGTGGTTCAGTCTGAACCTGCCGAGCCCTGGATGCGCGCCTTCGTCGTGATGATCGATCGCAAGC
Organism: Nitrospira sp.; assembly: GCA_030692565.1. NCBI lineage: Bacteria > Pseudomonadati > Nitrospirota > Nitrospiria > Nitrospirales > Nitrospiraceae > Nitrospira > Nitrospira sp. The sequence goes on along the minus strand of JAUYAO010000023.1, from coordinate 506 downwards.
TTCGCGTCCGGCGTCCCAAGACAGAATTTCCGTAGCCGCTGATCAAGCCGGACACATCGTGCTTCTTGCATGCGCGCGCGTCGGGTTGGAGGTGACTGTGCAAAGAAAGACTCCCGGTACCTTTTTCGTTTCTCGGATTGAGGGAATTGTTGGGACTGTAGCGATTCGCTGGATTCACTGAATTGCCTGGATCATAGCGGTTCGCGGGGTTGAGGGGATTATCTAGCGCATAGGGCTGGGCTGGGTTCAGCGGGTTGTCCGGCGCGTACCGACTGGCTGGATTGAAGATCGTAAATGGCACATTTCTAGGTCCAACATTTTGCCGGGACTGCGAGTACAAATCTTAAATCCATAAACTTTCTCAGCTAGTGTCCTGTCTCCGAAGTTCGCTGACAAAATCGGGCCACGCTGGCCAGGATTTCGTCGGCGGTCTTCGTCCATGTGAAGGGTTTGGGGTGTGTATTGGTGACCGTGATGTAGTGCCGGATGGCGGCCTTGAGGGCTCG